>CALGRQ010000157.1 GCA_937880795.1 uncultured Dyadobacter sp.
CGTTGCTACTTGCATTCAGGTCAAACCAGGCATACGACAGATGGTGGGAGGCACGTATTATATGGGGCGCCATCGTGAATGATTCGCGGACTTTTGCCCGTCAGATTCTTAGCTTGATGGATACGACCTACGATGGTGCAGACATAACCCCATTCAAACATCGCATGATTCGTCGACAAATCGCTTGGTGTTATGCCTTGGGTAAAGGATTGAGAAAGGGTGATCCTATGCCTATGATAAGAAAATTTGTGTCGGCAGAGGATGCGGAATTTATTGAAGAATTCGATACGAAGCATGTAGGTATTATGCAGTTGCATGCCAGGGATCTGAATAATGCATTAAAACAGGGATGGCTCAATCCATATCAGCAAATTGAGATTGACGGAACGCTAACCCGGCTTTGTGATTCGATGGGGAAATGCGAGCGAATAAAAAATACGGTTTTCCCGTCCACATATAGCCTTTATATTCATTTGGCACTCCATTTCTTTATTATTCTGCTACCATTTGGACTCGTTGATCTTTTTGGGTTGCTCATGGTACCTGTGTTAATGGTCATTGCTTCTTGCTTTTTCTTGATAGAAAAAATGGCGATTCATTTACAAGATCCATTCGAGAATAAACCAACTGATACCCCAGTGTTGACCATATCCAGAAACATTGAAAGAGATCTGAAGCAAATGATGAGGGAGAGTCACGATATGCCTGCCGCAATTGCACCGGCAAGATTTTACATTCTCTGATTATAGTTCTTTTTTGAAAATTACACGGGAGCGATCTAAAAATCGCTCTCTTTTTTTGTATAGTCTTGATAAAGAGTGGTTATATGTGGGTAAATGCTAATATTTGTAACCCAAACGTAAATCCTGATTATATATCAATATTTTAAACCTCTGTAACTAATAAAGCATGAGTGCCAGACAAATACACACCAGTCGATTCGTATTGGAAAAAGTAGTGGATGGAGAGCAAGGACAATATTACGAACTGAGTAACAACGAAAAAGTGATGAAGTTTGTAACGGGCTATGCACTCTCCCGGGAAGAGTCGGACGATATGTTTAGTGATTTTTTAATGGAGAATCAGTTGCATGATGATTTGGGACGATATTTTATTAGGGAGCGGGATACAAGAGCGCTCATTGGGGTAGCAAAACTAGACCAGGTCGAAGGCGATATAGAAATTGGATACCGAATTAGAGAAGAGCAATGGGGAAAAGGTATTGCCACAGAAATAGCCCAAGGGCTCATTCTTTTTGCACGCGAACATTTGAAGGCCAAGCAAGTTATAGCCTTTGTCAACATTGAGAATGCGGCATCGATTAGAGTATTGGAAAAGGCAGGGATGGTTTGTGTTGAAACGATTGAAGATATTGACGAAGTTAAATATAAATTTATCTATTCACACCAAACCAAAAAGAGCATGAAAACGATACTTTACTTAATTCTTGGATTGATTGCCATCTTTCTAGCGGCCGGATTAGTCGTTCATAAGGATTATTCAGTTGAAAAGGAGATCATCATAAACAAGCCGAAAGCCGAAGTTTTTGCCTATTTGGAGTCTCTGGAGAATCAGAATAATTGGAGTACCTGGGCTAAAAAGGACCCAAACATGAAACATTCTTTTACCGGAACGGACCGTACCGTTGGTTTTACACACCATTGGCAAGGAAATGATGAGGTGGGTGAAGGAGAGCAAGAGATTAAGAAAATTATCCCTGGGGAGCGAATCGATACTGAATTGCGATTTCTAAAACCTTTTGAAGCCACCAATGACGCCTATATGATTACCGAAAGTGTGGACGCCAATCAAACAAAAGTGAAGTGGGGTTTCACGGGAACAATGCCATACCCTATGAATGTGATGCTCTTGTTTATGGATATGGAAAAATCTGTTGGAAATGATTTCTCGCAAGGATTAAAAAACTTGAAAGGTATTTTGGAACATCAGCCATAAATTAATAATGACCACGGATATGGTTTTGCCAAAGGTTTTCAAGGGCGTAATATTTGGTTTAAACTGTATCCGTGGTGTTATATATTAAAATTTACCGTTATCATCTGCCAGGCTATACCTTAGCGTATAATAGCTGGCGTCTTCGGTCGGGACCTCTTCGGGAGCTCCTTTGTAGTAACTGATAATCTCCATTTTTGCAATCCTCCCGGAAGTCGTTTTAATGAGTATGGTTCTGCCAACGATGGGTAAAATGGCATGAACGCTCATGTCATACTTATACCAAGAGTTGCCACTACCACCGGGTATGGCGTTCCCCTCGGCTCCGTCGGTTTTATAGCCATCCGCAGGGGCGGCTGTTACTTGATCAAAAGGTTTTTCCAACATTTGTGCGCCGGCTTTGCCAGGACCACTTGTGCCTCCATTTACAAGGATGGTGGTTTTGCTGATGGCAATATCCCATTGATCAGTTTTTGATTCGCTCGCTGGAACCTCTTTCCCGGTCGCGAAACTGAAATATATATAGGGCTTTATGTTCGCATTCAGGTCTTTTACCACGACAATTTCGGCCTGGTTCGTTGGCCAAAGCTTTGTCGTCTCTAAAGGTATTAAAGTTGAGGGAGCAGATGGTCCAGAAAGTGCTAGCAGCGTACCAAGTAATAAATGATTCATTTTTAATATGGGATTATAATAGGATGAAGGAGTTGAGTACCTCCTTCACCCTGGTTATGTTTGGATGTCTATGCACCTTTTTTTACCAATTCGTATTTCAAAGTAGGTTTGCCTCGTTCGCCGCCATCGGTATTGGTATAGCTTAGGAATTGGAGTTTATATACGTTTTCAGCTGCGTCCTTGATCACATAAAAACGGTCTTTACGGACACCGGCAGGTGTAGATGAGCCGGGGGCGGCAGCGCCACGCCATTTTGTGCCAATTACATCCGCCGCGGTAGACCAGGTAACAGCGGCAATGTGGGGTTCTTTGAAATCGTCATAAGAAACAGTGGTATTCATAATTTGAGCTCCGGAAACATTGCCAAATTTGTTCAATGCAACATAGTCCTGTACCCAGTAGGGTGTATTTAGGCCTGAGTTGTAGGTGCTGTAACTCCAGGATAAATCCCAGCTCTTAGAACGAGGTTCTACGGAAACGACCTGGTCTTTTTCAAGCGATGCAAACACAAAGTTAAAATCTGCATTTTTTGCTACATCGAGGGTCTTGATGGTGGTAGAGCCCAGGCGAGCATACTGTACTTTGTAACCAGCTCCATTGCGGGAAACTTTTACTTTAAACCATTTGTCTGCAGATTTATTACCTTCAAAAGAGTATACGTATACTTTATTTTCGGATTCAGTGGCCGAAATTTCGGCAATAGCGGTTTTAGACAAGTCTCCTGTCCAATCATCGGCGAGGGTAATGGTAGCAGGATCTTCTACGTTATGATTCAAGGCTATACCAGCGGAGTCAGCTAGTGTTACGGCGGTGATATCTGTTTTGTTGGTAGCCTTTGCGGTGGATTGGTAAGCGGGGTTTAAAATAACCCGGAAATCGGATCCTGAATAAAAGCCGAGGTTCCAGCTTTTGCGGTCTACACCAGTTTGACTATTTCCACTGAGGTCAAAATATACCGAATTAGCATAGGTGACTTCTCCGACTTTACCATTGAGCGTGACACTGGCTCCATCGGAGGTAATGGCACTGAATGAAAGTTTGAGCTCTGAGCTAGTGCCGGTAATGGCAGGACTTCCAACGGATGAAATTTTTAAAACAATGTTTTCATCCCCATTGAGTGTGATGCCGCTGTTTTTCTTAATCTTGATTATAGCAGAGGTTTGCCCGGCCGGAATACTGGTGGTTAGACTATTTGCCGTAGCAGCGGGATCTGTTGTAAAGTCTGTTCCATATATCAGTTTGGTCGGAGTAAGGTCAACTTTAATTGCTGTGGCAGCGGTTTCGGCGCGGCTAAGGTTTATTTTAATTTCTACTTCATCCTTCGTATTGTCAAAACCTAAATCCTTGCTTTCGAAGCCGGCAACGTTGTCGGGTAATGGGGGTTCTTCATCCTTACATGCATTAAAAGAAAATAGGAGAGAAGCGGCTAATAGGTATTTTGCTAACTTATTCATCATCATGTTGTTTATTTAATATATAGATTGATTAGTATTTAGACCATTGAAAATTGAGTCCGAGGAAATAGGAGCGGCCGTATGCCATCGGCACAGCTCCGGCAGTAGAATGGGCTCCTCCCGTATCCTGAGCCGAATTATGGATTGTGGTTACGTTAAAAAGATTCTTGATACCGGCAATTAGATTAATGGTTTTGCCGATTGATTTGGTAGCTGTCATGTCGGCGGTATGAAAACCGGCCGTTTCGGCAAGACTGGCTACTGTTGTTTCAGCTGTTGTAATGGCTTGATACGTAGGTCGTTTTCCATTGTACTTGTAAAACAAATTGAGGCTGGCGCCAATCTTGCTAAATGTGTATAAGACATTGGTATTGATTTCCGGCGACCACAAAAATTGAGGAAGCTGCTGTGTGTCGGATATTTCGGAAAACTGGTTGTAACGGGCTATATAGGAGAAGCCAAGCGTTGCTTGCAGATCTTTGTAAAAGAGTTTGTTATCCAATGTAAATCCGGTGGTTTTGAAAAGATTGATATTTATATAGGTTGTTTTGGTTCTGTCACTTGGATCCACGCCAGTATCGATCAAGTCGTGGTAAACATTATAGAAACTTCCTAGCGTACTGTTGAGGCGTAAATCGGTGCGCTGTACAGCCTGCCACATCAGGAATGCATTGAAACTGTTGGAATATTCTGCTTTCAAATTTTTATTGCCGTGTATAGAGTGAGAGGCATCCTGGAAATTGAAATATAATTCGCGTAAAGCGGGCGATCGGAAGCCACGTGCATATCCCAGGCGTAAGTCAAGGGTTTTACCAAGTGACAGTTTCGCATTTAGTGATGGCGTTACGGGTGGCGCATCGTATACCGAGTTTTTTAGGAAGCGCAAACCGGGGCTGATTTTAATCCCGGTTTTAATGGTTATTTCCGGCGATAGAAATAGGGCATATTCGTTGATGGTCGGGGAGCCTAAAATACGTTGCCCCGAGCTTTGGTTATTGGTTACATCAATGCCTGCGAGCAGAAATACTTTTTGAGATATTTTGTATTGTGATGTTCCCCGGAAAAATGTGGTTGTAAATATTGACTTGTCCTGAGATGCGTCCATATCCAGGGTGCTACGCCCCGTACTTGCATCATATCGGGTACTTAGTGTTCTCCTACTATAATCGGTATATGACAGCGCTCCTACAAAACTTAGCTTTTCACTGGCTCGGTATTCGCCTTGAGCCTGATGAAACCAGCGTTTGGAGTTATAGTCGATGTCTCCAGCCTTCAACGACCCGTTTAAGTCGCCTTTAAATTGTATGGATTCATCTGTTCCATTGAATCTATACCAAACATTCCACCGATCTGTCCTATATTTTATAGATGCAGTTGATAGCCATTGGTCTTTCGGCATCCACGCTTTGGCTCGTCCCGGGAGTGTGCCTTGCCATCCTCCAAAATTATTGCGGGTAAGGTTTCCCATAAGCTGGAATCCTTTCTTTTGCCAGGTGAGTCCAACACTTTGGTTATGCGTTCCTTCTCCATGTAAGGGTTCGTATTCCTTGTTTACGGTTTCCTCCTGTATTCTGGCAGAAACCGTAAAATTATCCCCACCGATACCTTTTTTGGTGATCAGGTTGATCACCCCTGCGAGGGCGTCGGTTCCATACATAACGGACATTGGACCTTCCACAATTTCAATGCGCTCAATGGTATTGATGTCTATTTGTCCTATACTTTCGCGGGTTCCGCCCCGGTCAACCATAGGAACACCATCCAGTAATATTTTTACATTTTGGCCGGACATTCCCATAAGTTGGACATCACTGGTTCCCAAGGTAAGATCATTGGAGAAGCGCATACCCAATTCGGTACTGAGTATCGTTTGTATATTGGTAGCACCTCGCAATCGGATCCGCTCACTATCAATAGTTCGTACCTGGTATACGGAATTCTTTAAGGATTGAGCCTCAAACTGTCCCGTTACCACAAGGTCATGTAGCTGATTATTTGATTCTGTTAAGATGATGTCTTCCATGACGAGATCTTGCGATGCCTTTAATCGTATTTTTTTTTCAAAACCATCACTGCCCACGTTTGTAATCACCAGGGTATAAGCACCTTCGGAGCTTGTAATCGTATAGGTGCCCGAGGCGGATGTCGATTGCCCTACACCGGAAGGCATCAGAACCACGCTTGCACCTTGAACGGGTTTGCCTTGCTGGGTCATTACTTTACCTGATATAATACCTTGTCCTTGCTGGGCCATACACGATATTTGTATATATATCGTACAGAATATCAGAATGGTAAAGTGTTTCATGAAATAGTTATTATTTAGACTAATTATATAAATGCGAAATAAATACTATTTAGACCAATTACAAAGTAATTGGTCGGGAAATAATTTTAATGCTTAGCGCAGACGGTTTAAGTGTAGAGAAATAGGTGGAATGGAAGCGTTTCCTTAATGGATAACCGCTTTGAGTTTGACCGTAACGATGTCTTTCAACTTCCAGTCCTTTTGACCAACCTTGTAATCGAGACGGTTGATGTCAAAGGAACTGCTGAGGGTATAGCCACCATCATTATTTTTCACTGCTTCGAAAGGCAAAGAGACTGTTTTGGTTACATCCCGGATGGTCAGTGTGCCCGTAGCCTGATAATGATTTGCTTTTTTTTCGATCTGGGTCGATTTAAAATGGATGTTGGGATACTTGGTAACAAAGAAATATTTTTCGCTCTTCATATCTTTATCCCGACTGTTGTTATTGGTTTTAAAGGAATTGGCTGGTATGGATATGTCAAACGAGGAATTGTTCAGGTTGGTTTCGTTAAAATTGGCTTTGCCGGTAGGCGCATCAAATGTACCCTCACAGGTGCCTAATATGAATTTAACAGAAAATGCAGTGGAGCCGGAAACGATACGACTCGTTTGAGCCTGGGCAATTTGAAATAGCATCAAACACCATACTAATGGGAGGAATCGTTTCATGGCTTTACCGTTTAATGGATGAGATATATTTTGTATTGCAATTATTGTTCCTCGAGTACCGAAGTTCCTTCAGAAAAATCGCCGGCTGTCCATTGCCATTTTTCATGCAGACGAATTTTACCATTAGGCATAATTTCTGGTGTGGATATACAGATGCCCGTCATGATTTCGCCTTGTACATTGACCTGATGATACCGCATGTTCAAGATTCCGTTTTCCCCTACCAGAGCAATTAAATGACCTTGTCTGATTCTTCCGCCAGAGTAGGATGAGGTGACGATGTTTCCTTCCTGCTTATAGTGGAAGTGCATGGTTAAATCCACTTCGCCATTTTCGGAATTGGATACGGGATTGAAAATCTTATCGTGATAGTTAATTTCCATGATATAGAATCGGATTCGGCTATTGATTAAGGAGTGTATCTATTTTTTCATCCAGCTTGTTTAGCATGTCCACTTGCCGGGCTTGTATTTCAAATAGCGTTTTTATCTGTTCTTCCAGCAACAAGTCAACTTTCTGATGAAGACTGCGTACTTCGAGTTCAGCTTTCAGATTAACCATGTAATCATTTTCGGCATTGATTCGGTCTTTTTCCTCCTGCCTGTTTTGGCTCATCATAATAATAGGTGCCTGAAGAGCGGCAATCGTGGATAAGACCAGGTTCATCAATATGAAGGGATACGGGTCGAATTGGGACTTTGCCGGAACCAGCGAGTTGTAGGCGATCCAGACAAAAAGTATCACTGAAAATGCCAGGATGAACGTCCAGCTGCCTCCAAAGCGCGCAACCTGATCGGAAATTCGCTGACCTACTGTTGTTTTTTCTGCCGACGGGTGCAAAATATGATCTACAAGTACATTCTGATCTTCTATTGATTGAAGTACAATATCATGTAGTTTTTTAAGTTGCTGACTTTGCGCAGTTAGTATTTGCTGGATATCTTCTTGCTCCTTGCCCATATTTTTCAATTTAAGGGTCAATTTACAAATTTGTCTTACGGAACGTATATGGGATTTTAATTTTAGGACTTGTTAAGTATTATGAAGGGGTATTGAATACTATTTTTATCTTTGAAATAATAATATACTTATCCTATATGTTATAAAGGGAAAATTTCATATTTCGTGTAGAAATAATGTAGTTTCTCGATTCTCTTTAATAAATTTGAAGCGGATATCAGAATTAACAAGTTTACAGAACTATTGTAGAGGTGTCCGTTGTTAACCCTCACAGCTACATTTACAAGGTTTTGTTCTGTAACTGGTTCAGAAGTATGCATGTTGTGACTTTATGATCCTTTTATTCAGTAGCTTATCATTAATTCAGTTGTTGTTATGAAATTAGTGCCCATAGAAAAGCGTAGCGGACTTACCCGTGAAGAATTCATTGAAAATTATTTAAAGCCAAGTCGCCCGGTGGTCTTTACGGACCTCATGAAGGATTGGCCGGCTATGGAAAAATGGACTTTCGATTGGCTCAGAGAAAATCATGGTCAAATTGAAGTACCATTGGTGGACAATCACGTACACGATGCCGATAAGTATTTTCAAACGGCAAAAACCATGAAGTTTGGCGATTATCTGTCTGCAATTGAAGCGGGGCCAACAGATTTGCGCCTTTTCCTATTTGATATATTTAAGAAGGCGCCATCTTTAGAAAAGGATATTATTTTCCCAACCATTATGGATGGGTTCTTGAAATCTTACAAGTTTGTATTTTTTGGAGGGCAGGGAGCCATCACGAACCTGCATTATGATATGGACTGCTCAAATGTTTTCTTGACGCAGTTTCACACCAGGAAACAGGTGATTTTGTTTGCACCCGAGGAGAGTGCAAGATTGTATCATCACCCGTTTACCGTTATGAGTAAAGTGAATCCGATTAATCCGGATTATGAAAAATTCCCGGCTATGAAAGGTTTGCAAGGTTATGAAACTACATTGATGCACGGTGAAACCATCTTTATTCCTTCGTTGTGGTGGCATTATATCCGCTACATTGATGGTGGATTTAGTTTGGCGCTGCGCGCGAACAATTCGATTTTTACTGCTATGCGTGGAGGTATGAATATTGTGCGCCATACGTTTGTGGATAAGAGTATGACCAAACTTTTAGGTTTGGGCTGGCAGCACTGGAAAGAAAAACAGGCTGTGGAAAAAGCCAACCTAGCGCTGGAAAGACAAGCTTAATACAAAAAAAGATATGAGATACCCTGGCAAGAACCTTGCCGGGGTATTTTAGGTTAAAGGCATATACATAAGCTAAGGTTATGAATTTTGAACTTACTTCTGAATACCAACCCACCGGCGATCAACCGGAAGCAATAAGACAACTTTTGGAGGGAATTGCGGCCGGCGAACCGGCCCAAACGTTGCTGGGTGTGACAGGCTCCGGAAAAACTTTTACAGTGGCCAACGTGGTGGCTGAGGTTAACCGGCCAACCTTGGTTTTAAGTCATAACAAAACGCTTGCTGCACAATTGTATGGAGAATTTAAGCAGTTCTTCCCCAACAATGCCGTGGAGTATTTCATTAGCTATTACGATTACTATCAGCCGGAAGCGTTTATTTCCAGCACCAATACGTATATAGAGAAGGACCTGATGATTAATCAGGAAATTGATAAACTCCGATTGCATACGGTTTCATCACTCATGAGCGGTAGGCGCGATGTACTGGTGGTTGCATCGGTGTCATGTATATATGGCGCAGGAAACCCCAACGAATACAAGAAGAGTATTGTTAGTGTGAAATTGGGGGATATCGTTAGCCGCAATCAGTTTTTGTTTCGTTTGGTGGAAATATTGTATAGCAGAACAGAAGTGGAGTTTAGCCGTGGGACTTTCCGCGTGAAGGGCGATACGGTGGATATTTTTCCGGGATACGCGGATTTTGCCTATCGTGTGATTTTTTTTGGAGATGAAATTGAAGAAATACAGCGTATAGAGCCAGAAAGTGGCAAGAAAATATCGAATGAAACGGCAGTTGCGATTTTTCCGGCAAACCTTTTTGTAACAGGGCGAGATGTTCTTAATCAGTCCATCAAGGAAATTCAGGATGATCTGGTGCAGCAAATAAAATATTTTACCAAAGAGGGTAGACATGCAGAAGCGGAGCGCGTTAAGGAGCGAACCGAATTCGATATGGAAATGATGCGGGAGTTGGGCTATTGTTCAGGGATTGAAAACTATTCCCGGTATTTTGATCGCCGTTTGCCTGGGCAAAGACCGTTCTGCTTGCTCGACTATTTCCCGGAAGATTTTCTGATGGTAGTGGATGAAAGCCATGTAACCATGCCGCAAATACGTGCCATGTGGGGTGGTGACCGCTCTCGTAAGGAATCTCTTGTAGAATATGGTTTCCGTTTGCCATCAGCCATGGATAACCGTCCACTGACTTTTCAGGAATTTGAGGACCTCACACCACAAACTATTTTCGTGAGTGCCACACCCTCTGATTATGAATTGCGAAAATCCGAAGGTGTGGTGGTTGAGCAAATTATTCGTCCCACAGGATTACTGGATCCTGAGATTGAAGTGCGCCCCAGTCTTAATCAGATTGATGATTTGCTGGATGAAATAACCCAACGCATTGAAATGGGGGATCGCGTCCTGATCACCACCTTAACCAAGCGTATGGCGGAGGAGTTGAGTAAGTATCTGGACCGGGTTGGTATTAAAGGGCGATATATACATTCGGAAGTTAAAGCACTGGACCGCGTGGAGATATTAAGGGAATTGCGACTGGGCGTTTTTGATGTATTAGTGGGTGTGAATTTGCTTCGTGAGGGATTGGATTTACCGGAGGTATCGTTGGTAGCAATTATGGATGCGGATAAGGAAGGATTTCTACGCGACGTACGGTCGATGATACAAACCATTGGTCGGGCTGCACGTAACGACCGGGGCAAAGTGATTATGTATGCCGATGTCATGACGGGCTCAATGGAGCAGGCCATTGAGGAGACCAATAGAAGACGTAGCATACAATTGGAATACAATCGCTTGAACGGGATTACGCCGAAAACCATCCGGAAATCCAAGGAAGCAATTATGGAGCAAACCTCGGTTGCGGACTCGAAACCACGCCGTGTATATGTGGAACCATCAGAAGTGCGTATTGCGGCAGATCCTGTGGTGCAATATATGGGTAAAAATGATCTCCAAAAGCTTATTGCTGAAACACAGCGAAAAATGGAAGTGGCGGCAAAAGATCTAGATTTCTTGGAGGCTGCCCGACTACGGGATGAGTTAATCCAGTTGAAAACCAGAGTGGAAGAAAAATAGATTTTTCTCCGTGTGCTCTAATCTTTCATCAGTAAGTCAAGCACCTCCTGCCAGTTATTAACACGAGTGTGCTTTTGAACATGCACGTTGTGGCTGGCTGTAAATAGTATAGGGGTTGCCTTCGTATAATCCAGATTTTTTAAGTGGTCGTCAATCAGGTAATCGGTTACGACCACACTTTTATCTCCACAAAAAATAATATTTTTCCAGGAAATGAAGGGACAGTACGCTGCAAGCCAGTCATGCTTTTCTTTTAAGGAATTCGGGAATTCCATCGCAGCCGAAACGATATAGAGGTCGTACCGTGTTTGTAACTTCATTAAAGCTTCCACTGCTCCTGGCATGGCGGGGGCTGTTCTGAAAAAACCAGGTTCGTAAATCAGTGCTCTTGCCGCAACCGGATCGGGAAATCCTTCTTCCTCGGGAATACCTAATAAATCTTCTTTTTGAATTTTAACGCCATACTTTTTTTCGTAAATATTAATCCAATGGTTTTCAATGTCGACGATGACGTTATCCATGTCAACAGCTAATTTTTTTCTCATGCGGCGAATGAATGTTATTTGCAATATTATGCGGTAAATGTATCTATATATTGCAATATTGTGCAATATATTTACTTTAAATATTTTATGTTTGCATATTATTGAACGATGATATGTTAAAAGAAGAACGTTTCCAGCTCATTTTAGCACAGCTAAGCCAAGATCATAAAGTCCATTTGACCCAATTGAGCCAGGCGCTAAAAGTATCGGAAGATACGGTCCGCAGAGATATACGGGAGCTGGCCGAACAAGGATTGCTAAAATCGGTACGGGGAGGAGCAGTTCCTCATGCGCCGGGGCCACACCACTTTCGGGATCGTGTCGTATACGGCCATGATCAAAAAATGGTGATTGCCGAGAAAACTTTGCCCTTTCTGAAAGATGGACAAGTTGTGATTTTCGATGGTGGAACTTCGGCTTTGCTGATAGCCAAGCTCTTACCGAAGGATATAAAATTAACCGTAGTGACGAACAGTTTTCCTATTGCCAATATTTTGGAAGAGCATGAATCGGTAGAAGTTCTTTTTGCAGGTGGCAGGCTGATGAAAAACTCATTTGTTACCGTAGGAACGGAAACCATTCAATTTTTTAAAAAATTCAGACCTGACATTTGCCTGTTAGGGATTTGCAGTATTCATAGAGAAATGGGGGTTACCGGACCAGATTATGAAGAAAGCGAGGTGAAAAGAAGTATGATTGAAGTTTCGCAACAGGTAATAGCTCTTTCTACGCTTGAAAAGTTAGGAACCGCAGAGGCGTATTACGTATGTCCGGCTGACCGGCTAACAACCATTGTAACCGATCAGCCAAACGATAGTGAGGCATTAAGTATATATCGTGAAATAGGGATTAATATGGTTTAGTAATCCCAAAGATTTTCTATTCTTGGTCTTGGCTGGTTTGCTCTGTTTTGAAAAACGTATCTTCAACCATTCTGGTTTCTTCCTGAAATACATTCGAAAAACCTAACATAAAGGCTATAACGAGCCTTCTCAACCACTTTTTGGTCTGAGTGAGACAGTAAGATATCATTTTGAAGTCCTGACAAGTGAGCGAAATGCCGCTTATTCCCCCTATATATGATCAGAGAAACAGTGGTGATTATAGCTTTGGCACTTAAACAGCAGGGGTAGGTTCCTCAGGGAAAATGCGTAGAAATGGGAAATAAAATCGATTGGAAAGTGTAACGGGAACTTTGGAGGGGTAATCTTGTATGGCCATGTTGCAGGTTAGCGTCAGTTGTATTGACCGTAGCAACAGGTGTTTTAGCTGTTCGTTAAGAAGTTGTGGTTTATAAGTAGTGGGGCGGTAGGTGTAATAGTGAACTGCTTTCGTACGAGCCTGGGACGCAGCAACGCATGAAATTAAGTTTTCAATGGTTGAGACAGGCCGAACAGACTGATGCTGGTATATACCATTGGCTATACCAGCCGATAGAAATGCCAGAAGCAACCAATGTACCAGTGGTAATTTGAATCGATATATAGGGGTAGTTTCCATTATCTTGGCCCCATTCTAATAGCACCATCCAAGCGAATAACCTCACCGTTGAGCATAACATTTTCCACAATTGATTTTGCAAGAAGTGCATATTCCTGTGGTTTTCCCAGGCGCGCTGGGAAAGGTACCTGCTGACCCAAAGAAAGTCGCGCTTCTTCGGGCAAACCGAGCATCAAAGGCGTTTCGAACAATCCGGGTGCAATGGTCATTACACGAATGCCTGATTTCGCCAAATCGCGTGCAATGGGGAGCGTCATACTCACGATTCCTCCTTTGCTAGCAGCGTAAGCAACTTGTCCAATTTGTCCATCGAAAGCGGCTACGGAGGCCGTATTGATGATCACACCCCGCTCACCTTCAGCATTGGGTGTATTGCTTTCCATCGCAAATGCAGCCAGACGAATGACATTGAAAGTGCCTATCAGGTTGATTTTTATTGTTTTTTCGAAAGTGGCCAACGAATGAGGCCCATAAACGCCGTCAACTTTACCAACCGTCTTACCCACCGGAGCCACACCGGCACAGTTTACAGCAATCTGAATCGATCCGAATTTATCAATACCTGCCTGTATGGCCAATTTAACGTCAATTTCGTCGGATACGTTGGTTCGGACAAACAGGAGTTTATCTGGGAATTCAGCTGCCAGCGCTTTCCCGGCAGTTTCATTAATATCGAGAATGACACAACGTGCGCCTTCGGCTAAAAAAAGCCTGGCTGTGGCTTCTCCGAGTCCGGAAGCACCCCCGGTAATGAGGGCTGTGGTATTTATAAGTTGCATGAAATGGTTTGATTCAGATAAAATGATCGAATAATATCCCGTAATCCACTATATGCTAGCTTTTGAGCCAGTAAATATTTGCGTTACATTTGATTTATATCTCACCAGACAGGCGGAATATGACATTTCTTTGTAATGTTACCGTCTTTTTAGGCATCATTGACTATATCTAAGATAGCCTCTTTTTTACAAAAAATAACCGAAGTTTAAACCGAACGTAAAAAAAGAGGCCCGAGAAAATGAATCTTCTCAGGCCTCCAAAATTGTCTGAACAGTATTGACAATACTTACCCTACTACTTCGATTTGGACTTTTAATAAGAACTCATCCATTTCTATTTCAGTAGCCTGTCCGTTTGCAGCTGAAACCAGATTTAGATCCAGCGCTTGAACTTCCTGACATATATACTCCTTGTTGGCCGAAATAGCTGCTGCCAGTAATTCATTGTTGTTTTCCAGCGTAATGTTGATTTTATCGGTCACTTCAAATCCGCTGTCTTTACGCAGGTTTTGAATGCGGTTCACAAAATCACGAGCTATACCTTCCAGTCTTAATTCGTCTGTAACTGTAATGTCGAGTGCAACGGTAAGTCCGTTTTCACTAGCTACCAACCATCCTGGCACGTCTTCAGTATAAATTTCAACTTCTTCGGGCAAAATGACAGCAACAGGTTGTAAATCGCTAATGAGATATTGGCCATCTTTTTCAAGTTGCGCAATTTGGGAGTTGTCCCACTGTTTAATTTTCTCGGCAACGGCCTGCATATCTTTTCCAAACTTCCTTCCCAACACTTTAAAGTTTGGTTTGGCTTTTTTATGGAAGAAACCGTCGTTGTCATTGATAGCATCTACATCCTTCACATTTACTTCGGATAAGATGATAGACGCCACTTGCTTAATCTGACGACTTGTTTTTTCGGTCAACGCCGGAATCAATACTTTGGACAGCGGCTGACGTACTTTTAGTTTATGTTTTTTACGGATCGAGTGCACCAGAGAGCTGATCGACTGAGCCATTTCCATCGACTCTTCCAAATCAAGATCGATGTCGTTGTACGCAACAATTGGCCAGTGTGTTAAATGTACCGAATCGTATTGATACATAGTACCTGCATTCTTGGCTTCATCTCTGATACCGTCCGTCAGACTTTTGTATAGCCACTCCGCAAAGAATGGAGCAATAGGTGACATTAATTGAGAAACAGTTACCAAGCAGTGTTGTAACGTTTCGTATGCAGCTTTTTTATCTTCTGTAAGTCCGGCGCCTTGTTCACTGGATGGATTCCAGAAACGACGACGGTTTAGACGGATATACCAGTTAGACAATTGATCTGTTACGAAATCTTGTACAAGTCGTCCGGCCTTGGTTGGGTTGTAATCATCAAACTGCTCACCAACTTCTTTGATAAGCGTGTTTAGTTTGGACAAAATCCAGCG
>CALGRQ010000158.1 GCA_937880795.1 uncultured Dyadobacter sp.
AACTATGGATTCACTTACGATTTTTATAAACTATTTGAGAAATCGGACGTAAGAAGGGATTTTACGCTCGTCGATAAATATGTTTATAAAGGCACATCGAGAGGGGACATCCAACCCGGTGATAGCATTGTATACGATCCTGTGAAAGGGAACTATATCAACAAAAGGACAAAACTTTCTGTCGGAACCGATGATTACAAATATGGAATTGCATATGGAAAGCTAGCACGGGAACCCCGTCCTGCCGGAGCTGCTATACAGGGGTATGCCGCCGATTTGATTGAATTACGTTTTTCGGATGTTTTGCTTTGCCTGGCCGAAGCACTGGTAGAAACAGGAAAGCCGGCAGAAGCGCTGCCGTTACTGAATAGAGTACGTTCGCGCGCAAAAGCAACTTTGTCCAAAGCAACCACCGTAGCTGACCTACGGGCGGCGATACGAAAGGAACGACGTCTCGAACTCAGTGGCGAGTTTAACACGGTGTTTGACATTCGTCGTTGGGGAACCTTGCAGGAAGAAATTGCAGCCATGTCGCCCGATCAGATCATCGACAATGTTTTACAACCCTATTCGCCTAAACTCGAATTATATCCGATTCCTCAATCGCAGATTGATGCCAATCCTAATTTGAGACAAAACGAGCTATGGTAAACATGACTCCCGAATGATTCTATGCGTGAGTACAATCCCTGTATTCACGCATTTTTTTTGGCTTTGATATATATCCTTTCAGTATGATTATTCACACGTTCTCCTTTATGAGGTAAGATCAAACTTTATATACTCCTACCTATACCATATAATTTCTGTATGAAACACGTGAATACACCCGTTCTGCTAATAGTATGCATTTTAACTGCTATGTTTACTAGCTTGCAGACAACCGTTACAGCTCAAACTTTATCTCCTTATATACAAACAGTTCCAAGTAGTGCACAGGGCATTGGTAAGCGCCTGGTATTAACATCCGATATAGACACCACCTGGGCAAAATGGAAGGAGCGGGGATATAACTTCGGCTTTAATTCGAAAGTGACCCCTATGTATACCACTGTGGATGGTATACTCAGTACCCCCTATATGATTCAAGTACGAGGTAATGAGCAGGAGAAAAATCGCAAACGTTGGGGCTTTCATGTATTTGAAGGTTACGCCAGCGACGATAAATCCAGAATAACCATGCTGGTGAACAAGCACATAGAACTGGGACGACCAGTGGCTGAAACCTATTATTATAGCACCGTATACAACCATTCTGAAAGTGCCTATAACTGGTTCCGTATTGGATCGGATGTTAGGCAACACTCCTTTCTTTTTGGCCGCGACAAGGCCGTATTCTATGGTTCGCTTAAACTCTCAAATGCCTTTACGTTGGGCAATATAGGTAAAGAAGATTTGCTGGAAAAAGAACCTACTCAGGATGCGGAAACCAATTATGAGGAAGATGCCAAACACGTCAATTTTAAAGAATTGAAGGGTGGGGGAAATGGCACTATGTTCTACGATAAAGACCGTAATATGGTGGTTATCAAGGTCGACGGACAATGGATGAAAATGTCGGTAGAACCACTCCCAAAGGATGTTAAATATGATTTCTGATAGGAACATATGCTCATATATCATGTTCACTATCCAAAAGAGACTACAAATAGCAGCCTGAAACGTTTAAGGTATATAAGCCATTTGGTTTGATGCAGAGATTAAAAGGGCAGTAGGCTTTTTAGTGCCCCCGTACTACCTTTGCAGTTCAATAACATAGTTTATGAACTGCAAAATTAGATTAACCACAAAAGTCGTGGTGCTTGCCTGCTCACTAGCGTTTGTTTTTTCCTGTAATAGGCATTACTCGGTCAAGAGTAATGAATATAAACAATATGGAGTAAACCAGGAGCTTGTCGCCGATTCTTCACTCATTAAATATTATACCCCGTTTAAAGCCAAAATGGAGGCTGAAATGAACAGGGTTGTGGGAATCGCTTCTGACGAAATGCCAAAATCCAATGATCCGGAAACGGCTTTGGGTAATTTTTATGCCGATGCAATACTTATCGAAACCCAAAAGGTTAACCCATTGGTTGAATTTTCTTTTCCTACCACAAAAGGGGGCATCCGAAATTCTATACAAAAGGGCAACATTACTGTGTCTCATGTTTTTGAATTAATGCCTTTTGATAATGAAGGGGTTATTTTAAAGCTTTCGGGACAAAGTGTTCAAAAAATTATTGATTTTCTTGCATCAAGTAACGGGCAGCCTGTTTCCGGCATACGTATGAAAATCGCGAATCAAAAAGCCTACGATGTAACCATTGCCGGTAAGCCATTTGATATCAACAAAGAGTATATCATGGTAACCTCTGATTACCTGGCCAACAATGGCGATGATCAAAGTAGCCTCGCGAATCCAATGGAGCGTAAAAATGTAGGCAAATTGATTAGAACCATGCTCATGGACTACATTAATGAACAAACTAAAAATGGTAAAAAAATAACCCCGAAAATCGATGGAAGAATTATTGTCGCAAATGAATAGCAGGAGGGATTTTTTGAAGAAGACCGGGGCTGCTGCGGGTTTGTTCGCACTCGCTGGTTCTCCATTGGCTGCCTTTGCCGGACAAGAAACGGTGCAGCTTACGATCTTGCATACCAATGATGTACATAGTCGTATAGAACCTTTTCCAATGGATGGGTCACGCAATCAGGGCTTAGGCGGGGTAGCGCGTAGAGCCGCTCTGATTAAAAACATCCGTGCCGAACAAAAAAATGTACTGTTGTTAGATGCCGGCGACATTTTTCAAGGTACACCATACTTTAACATGTTTGGTGGTGAACTAGAATTCAAACTCATGAGCGACATGGGTTACGATGCAGCTACAATGGGTAATCATGATTTTGATAATGGAATTGCGGGATTTGTGAAACAGCTTCCACATGCAAAATTCCCATTTCTGGTGAGTAACTACGATTTCTCTAACACCGATTTAAAGGGGAGAACGCAACCCTATAAAATCTTCAAAAAGCAAGGTATCCGTATCGGTGTTTTTGGTTTAGGATTGGAATTGAAAGGGATGGTGGATAAAAAGAATTACGAAGACACCGTTTACCAGGATCCAATTGTAAAAGGCAATGAAATGGCATCGTTTCTGAAAAATGACAAACATTGCGATATGGTAATCTGTCTGTCGCACCTCGGTTATAAGTATAAGGATAATAAAGTTTCGGATCAGGTACTGGCAAAATCGACCCGCAATATAGATTTGATTATAGGAGGACACACCCATACTTTCTTAAAAGCACCCGAGACAGTGATGAACCAGGATGGTAAGCCTACAACCATTAATCAGGTTGGCTTTGCAGGGATTAACTTAGGACGTCTGGATTACTTTTTTGATCGCCAAAGTGGCAAAAAGAAAATGTTGGCGTCGGTTTGTCCGATCGGAGAAGGGCTCTATGCTTGAAACGTTGTGGCCGGTGTAAAATCCTCATCACCAAAACTTATAATAGTGAATAACAAAATTAGTGTTTACCTGATTACCGGTTTTTTGGGCGCAGGAAAAACGACCATACTCAACCATTTCCTAAAAAGTAAGGTCGGACAACGTAATGTCGTGATCGAAAACGAATTTGGCAAGGCATCCGTAGACGGCAGTCTGATCACCAAGTCATATTCGGAAATGT
>CALGRQ010000159.1 GCA_937880795.1 uncultured Dyadobacter sp.
GAGCCGGATGAGTGGATTGTGATGGAGAAGGAACAGGCTAAGCAAGATGAGGGGTTGGGGCTTAGAGCGGCGTTGGTGGATCGGATTGAGGAGGTGTGTGATGAGGGGTACAGGTCGTTTTTACACTTGTATAGAGGAGTGGACAGTAAACAACAACGCCGCCTTGCCCGTGCAGCCGGGGTAGTGACGGTATTAACCGCATGGTATAAGGGTAATAATATTCCCTGGAAGAAATCAGAACCGATTCAACAGGCTTCGGAATGGATGAAGCGGAATGATGAGGAATATCCAATGTACCTACCGGCTAATCCTACCCGATTGAAAGAGAAGGTTCTTGCTCATGGTATGGAAGGTAAAAGCCTTACTGAGGTGATTTACCTTCCCCGCCAAGGCAATGAGAATAGAGTGAGCCATCAGTCTGAAATGTGGTGGCAAGCTTTGGCGGTGGCACTTGCTACAAGTGGCCGCAATATGACGCAAAGCGCTATTACCCGTAAGCTTCGTTTGTTTGCGGATATTTACGCCAGGGAGGCGCCAAGTGAAAGCACTATACGGACGAAGCTACGGGAAACGAATTTCCTTACTGCTGATAGACGGATGGACTTAAACAATCGCCATTTGCACCGTCAACGGGCGAGTATGCCAATTGCTGATGCAATGTTTCCAGACGATTGTTGGGAAATGGATGGTACGCGGGTACAGCTTGCGCCACATTTGTCGCAAGACGGCAAATTGCAATTTCTTAATGTAGTTGTAGTTCGTGACGTATACAGCGGAGCGTACTTAGGTTGGCATTTTGATGTGCATGAGAAAGGTTTCGCATATAGAATGGCTCTTAAAATGGCCGTTAATCTAACCGGAAGGCTTCCTTATGAGCTTCGTCATGATAAGTTTCCCGGTCATAATAGCCCTGAGTGTGAATACATTTTTGGAGTAAAAGACAAAGATAACAAAACGATTGTTGAAGGCGAACTTGAAAAGTTGGGTGTGATGGTTACCAGAACTTCATCCGCTGTGGGTAAAGCCCGTGCAGAACGTGGATTCCTTACTTTGCAGCAAGTGTTTGAAAGTGATCATCTTGCCTATTGGGGACAGGGTATTCGTGCCACTACGGCAAGTGCTCACCCTACGGAATCGTACCGTTACCAGGTGAGCCGAGAATTGAAAAACGGCGGTTGGGATTTTGACGCGGCATGGATGGCTGAATGTGGTGTAATTGCTGCTTATAATCATACTCCTGTAAGCATTTATAGCAGGAAGCACCAAAATCTGAAACAATCGCCCTGGGAGTTATACCAGAATGCAGCTGATGAATCAACAGGCCGGGCTATTGAAGTGTATGAAATTGCGGATTTGTTCTGGGCTACGAAGCAGTTAGGTATTCGTAATCGTAGGATCACGATGACAGTTAACAAGAAGGACTACTATTACGACCTTTTGGAGGCTGATCATTACGAAATACTTGCTCGTTATCAGCGCCCTAACGTAAAGTTAACCGTGAGATACGAACAGCACGACATGTCCAAAATTATGCTCTTTGATGACGCTGGTAACTTCCTGGCTGAGGTTGTGGAGCAGGAAAGTATTCAATTGTATGGACCTAATGCCCAGTGGAATAAGGCGGCAGAGTGGAAGGAGAAAAACAAGGCTGTGGATGTGCGTAGAAAGCAGGAATTGAACGATTACCTGAAACACCTGCCAGCAGAAGCGGCGGCCATGATGCCTACTAAGCTGAATAAGCACGTGAGCGAGGATGCCCAAACGGCTTATTTGCTTCAAAATGCCGGTGAATGGATTGCGGATAAGAGCCCTAAGAAAAAGGCTGAGAAAGCGGCTCCTGCAATTGTTGGCGAGGATTTCAATTTTGAAGATTTCGCAAGGGGGCAGTATTGAGTAGTAACTACTTAACTGATAATATTATGAGTATTCACGAAAGTATCCACCACTACAATGTGGGCACGCTGATTACGATCCCAACGGACAAATTGAAGGTTGCTCAGGCGATTTTGCACAACAAGATTGAATTTATGCAAGGCGTTGCCAAGCAACAGGATATAGCCCGTGAAGTGTGGGATGATATACGGAAGTATAACACGGTGCACGACGAGATTGCCAAGCTTATTGAGCGAAGAAAGTAAAACAAAACCCGTCCAAAATTGGGCGGGCCTGCATTGAATTACCTAACAATAACCCAAAAATAAAGATGATTACTGAGAACAAAAAACGTGAGATCGTTGCGGCGCTCTATCGTGAGAAGGAGCGGCTTGGAAGCATGAACAATGTTGCCAAAAAGCTTGAAATAAGTGCGGCGACTATCAGCGCCAATATCTTAAAAGAAGAAAATTGGGGTAAAGTCGCTGAAACTATGTGGGCCGATGTGGCGGCAGCTTTGGGCGTGACACTTGTGAGCCGTGAATGGAACCTGGCTAAAACTACCAATGTGCGTATCATGCAAACTACCCTGGCAGATGCCCAGAAAGAGGCGCTTTTTATGGCTGTGAGCGAGAAGGCAGGTTCAGGGAAAACGGCCAGTATTGCGGATTTCGTGGAAAGAGACAAGCAACATGCGGTGTACTCTTTGCAATGCCAGGAATGGAGCCGTAAAGCTTTCTTGGTTGCCCTGTGCCGTGCATTGGGTGTATCTACCGGACGATACGATAGTGCTGACGAAATGTTGGAAGGAGTTGTAAGATTTTTCAAGCAACGGTCCAAGGACGTGAACCCGCTTTTGATCCTAGATGAAGCCGATAAGCTTCGACCAGCTGCAAAGCGCTTGATCATTCCTCTGTATAACATGTTGGAGGGCGAAATTGGCCTGGTGTGTGTGGGTACTGAAAATCTTGAAAAGGAGATTAAGCAAGGTGTACGGAAGCATGACAAAGGTTACGACGAAATTGACAGCCGCCTGGGTAGAAATTTTGTGCATTTGATAGGCTATACCCGCCAAGATGTGACCGAAATATGTAGGGCAAACGGCGTGACAGATCCTGATGTACAGAGCCAGATTTGGAACGATTGCAATCCCATTCAAAAACGTGTAATGAAGGCATTTAACCAGGAGGGATTCACGCAGATTGTGGAAGATGGCCGGTTGATTCAGCGGAAGATCACCAGGGCGAAATTGAGGGTTTCTAAGGCCGCTTAAACACTATTAAACAACAATTTAAACACTTGAAATATGGGAATTACGGTGGAGCATATAGCTGCAAATGGCGACAATAAGCCGAGAGCTATGAATGAGTTGACTAACTCAGAGGCATTTATTGTGATAACGATTAGTGGTGGTGAATGTCACGTCACTACAAATGTTGCCCGGACCTACTCAGTCGATTGGATGCAAAAAGTTATTACTGCATGGAGTGTAAACCAAAACCCCAACTAATCATGGAAAGAATAGGAATTATCGAAATGGCAATGATGGATTTGGTGCAAGATCAGAAAGTTGCTGCAACTAAGTCTCTTAAAGAAAGTAAAAATCAGTTTGCCTTTGTGACGCTTTTAAAAAACGATTTTCAGGCAATTCCAGAAGGTTTTACAGGAGTGTATATGCGACGAATAGAATGTCACATTGTACCTAATGCCCTTCTTTCTAAAATAAAAATGATGGCTATTGGTGGTTTTGAGCACATACCTGAGGATCATGAGTTGCGGTTACTTGCTGATAGATACAGCCCCGAAGGCAATTGGTTGAATGTTCGCATTATTGAGCTTATAAGCCAGTGGATGGATGAAAACCTATAATGAAGAAGAAAAAATAAACCTCCTGTTAGACAGGGGCTTTATAGCGGAAACGAAGATCCGATATGCCAGGAGCGAGTGGGACGAAAATGACCGCATACCCACAGGAAGGTACGTCTTACCTGCCTGGGAGCCTGAGCCAGTAGTAACCCTAACATCCTTTGGGATGGATGCCCAAATAGGCCAGCTCACTACGAGAATAACAGAGGTGGCCGCTCTGGATAAGTTTTTAGATAAATCAGTACTAACATTTTGCGAAAAAGTAAAACTATGACCACTCCAAATTTTCAAAAACAAAATGCCCCGGCTTGGATAGATGAAGCAGGAATTATACTGCCAGCTAAGCGCCTTTTGAAGGGTGAAAAATTAGCAGAAAAGACAGCTGAAAAGCTTTTTAAAAGGGCAACAAAGGTACGTGAGCTGCTTGAAGCTCTTAAAGCAGAAATGTCTGCCGATTGCCAGGCGGTGATGGAACAAGTGTATGACGACAATGGACAGGATGCTGAGAAGGGAAAAGGTAATTTTACCTGGTATAACTTCGATCATTCGATGAAGATTGAGGTGAGTATCCAGGAGCGTACAGAGTTTGACGAAACGCTTATCCAACTTGCTAAAAACAAGCTTGATGAGTTTCTTGATAACAGTGTAACGACTGATGATGAATTCATCAAACAGTTTGTGGTGGATGCCTTCGCCAAAACCCGTGGCGGTTTGGATGCAAAGAAGGTACTTAGCCTACTTCGTTACCGTAGCAAGGTAAGCAACCCGCTTTTTCAGGAGGCGATCACACTGGTTGAAAAGTCGATAAGACACCCGGATAGTAAACGTTATTTCAGGCTTTGGGTACGTAATGAAGAAGGGCAGTATGAGGCTATCAACCTTAACTTCTCTAACATCTGATGCGGCCAATGACATTGATAGAGACGATTTTGATAATCGTCTCTTACAGCATCGCTTTGCTTGTGATGTGGTTATTATCACCCTTTTTAAAACTTGTGAAATGGATATTTGCATAGATTTTGACGGGACCTGTGTAACACACGAATTCCCAAAAATAGGCCGGGATATTGGCGCGGCTCCGATACTTAAAGCCCTGGTAGCAAAAGGGCACCGTCTTATATTGTTTACGATGCGGAGTGACTTAGATCCGGCATTCCAAGCCAGATCAACTCACCCTGAAATAGTGGGCGATACTGGTACTTATTTGACAGACGCTTTGAACTGGTTTCATTCTAATAAAATACCTCTATGGGGAATTCAAACTAACCCATTGCAAGCACGTTGGACGAAGAGCCCAAAAGCTTATGGCCACATGTATATTGACGATGCCGCGTTGGGTTGTCCACTCGTGCGGCCAGCCCAGGGGAGACCTTTTGTTGACTGGGGGAAGGTGGGTAAGGAATTGGAAGAAAGGGGGCTGATATGAGTGATAATACAATTATTGAACTGGCAGCAGCAAGGTTTGCGGCTAGTACAAGATCTGGACCACAAGATAAAAATGGTTTGCTACTCGATCTGCTTATCAAGGAGGCTTTTAAGCAAGGGGCCATTTGGCAAAGAGATGGTTTTGGGCTGATTGAAACTGCAGGCACGATTAAGCCACGGCCACAATGAGATATAAAAATTTGATTTTCAACCATGAGGTTTGGCGGGATTGCCCGCACTGCGGACAGCAATACGATGCAAGAATGGGATTTTGCGACAGTTGTAATAAACCAATTAATAATTTTTTTTGAAATGGAAAATAGTAAAGAGGTAAAGACAAAAAGCTATACACTGTTTGATAAAAACGGAAGCTGGTTAGGGCAGATAGTTTTAAGCTCCGATGGGTTATTTGCATCTGTAACGGATTGGGGTAATCTTTCTTATGCTTGGAGAGCATTTGGAAACCAAGATTTTCGAGCATTTCTATGCGGTCTTAATGAGGATTACTTTGCTCAAAAAATGTTCATTGGTATGTCTTATATCTTGCATGGCAAAAAATGTGAGCTTGCATGCAAGCGTTATGCGTCACGCATATTACCGGCATTAAAGGAGGTTCTGCGGGAAGATCTACAAACTAATTCATCCTTTTAACCATGCAACGACTTCCATCACAAAACGAACGTTTCCACGGGCTCATAGGGAAACTAGGAATGGACCGTGACGAAAAAAAGGAACTTGTACGTGAAGTGTCAGCCGGGCGCTGCACTTCAAGTGCGGACCTGACTGCACACGAAATGCAGAAGGCTATTGAAATGCTTGCAGGGACGTATGACAGTCGAATAGCCAGGATGGCAGCCAAGGCCAGAGCAATAGCCCAGGATATAGGTTTGATTGTCATAAAGGAAGGTAAACCAGACTACACGGCCATGAACACTTTCGTTCTCCGTACCTGCAAAAAGCCTAATATGTTTCAGCTTACATATGATGAGCTGCGCTACCTAATAACCGCTCTGGAAAAGTGGCGCGATAACAAGACCAAGAAAGTTGTAAAAGAAGTTTTTAAAGGACCTTTAAACCCGTTTAGATAATGAATAAACTGACATTAACCCTCACACCTCAGGATGTGAAAATACTTACGTCGGTGTTGGAATATGCATTAACCAGCCATGATTTGAGGACTTTACAAAACGAAAACATTGAAGGTTATTTATCATTGAGCTGCCTTCATGAGTTTTTCAATAAGCTTGATAAGAAGAATAATGAGATACAGGCATTTGGTTATACGCCTGGTAAGCCGGTTAAGGTGATCATGCGACGGTTTGAGGCGCTTGCGTTCTATTTGGTCTGTTCCACAACAACACCCTCAGATGGGAGCTTTTTACCGGCAGTGCCGAGCCAAACGGCAAACTTGTTAAGAGAAATTAACGGAGACATTCACAAGCATTATTTGGTGTAGTGATGGTAAAGATGGTATTTATTAATGACTGTGCTGCCGATGGTTGCCGACGAAAAAACGAAAACCACCTTAAAGGCAATGGAAAACAACTTTGCCCGCAACATCAAAGCATGTACGACACAGGACAAAGTCTTAAAGCGTTCGGAGGTAAAACAATTAAGAAAAATGAAATACATAGTAAAAAGCCCTGATTTTAAAGGAGATGTTGTTTTTGGCTATGATGACAATGGTTTCCTATCAACTGTGGTTGTAAATGCTGAGTTGAATGAAAAACAATGGCATTTCTTTCATACATATTTCCCGGTTACGGAAACCTATCTGAAACTGTTGGCTGAAACCTCAAAAAAAATGCAAATAGAGCAAGTATTGGAGGATCTGACTTTTGCGGCTTTCTGGGACTTATACGCTTACAAAATGGGTGATAAAAAGCGGACGGAGAAGCTTTGGGAGGCACTGACGGAGTCGGAGAAGGTCACAGCCCTGGGCGTGATAAAAAAGTATCACTATTGGCTGGCCTGCCATCCGAATGTTGAGACCGCCCAGGCGGCAACATGGTTGAAGCAACGGAGGTGGGAAAATGATTATTCTAAAAAATAGAACTTATGGAATTTGATTATAAAAATGTTGATTGGAAGCTGGTAAAGGAGGAGTGGGATAAGTCGCCAATGTGGTTTAATTTGATAATACTGCACCAGGGGATTAGGTTATATTTTAAACCAGGACTTGATAAATCAAAGCGTTTTAAACTAAATCTGTGGATTGATGGGTATTGTAAATCGGAGTGGTTAGATGCAAAGCACGAGTATCACAAATACCTTCACCAAAAGGTAATGTATCCACCAAAAAAAATGATTGAATTAGAGAGGAAGTTTGATCCTAAAATGAAAAAGAAAACGGACAAACAGGTAATCGAAGAAAAAGGAATGTTTGTTCATAACTATGGCACAACGCTATTCAGTAATATCAGTCAAATAAAAAAAATGGTTACCGCGTTGGATTAGAGTAGCCTATGTTGCAAATTTACAAATAACCCCAAAGAAATCAGTGTTTTATGCCAGAAGTGAAAATGACAGAAAGGAGGTTAAGGCTTAGGGAGCGAAATGAACGTATTCGTGAAGCCTACAAAAAAGAATGGGCACGTGGCTTTCGAGCAAAAAAGATAATTGATGACCTTACAAAATCATACCACCTTGATGCCACCACGATAGAGGCCATTGTATTTAAGAAAGGGGTGTATGATGAGTTTTAATAGAAAAGCCCGGATTGGTTTCCGGGCTTTTTTGGTGATAAATGGAACTGTGAAAATATAAGTATCTGTTTTATTGGTAGTTTATACTTAATCTAAAAAATTATGAAAGGAGTTGGACTTTTATCGATGGACGGATCTACAATGATCTTTTTGAAGCCTTCGGATGTGAAGCAAATAGAGCCTTTTGGGAACGGAAGCCTATTATACTTGAATTGGCCTGAAACCAAACGGTTTTATGTGAGAAATTCCCCAGCTAAGGTGAGTGCGGCCTTTGTTTGGGGAATAACTGATAATTCTTGGGAGTAAATCGAAGCCCGGAACCTCGTCCGGGCTTTTCTTTTAATTGAATCGATTGAATGAATCGGCTTGCAATACCGCACCTTCTACCAGTACATTATGATTTGCCCCGGCATCAATAGCAGCTTTCAAGAAGTCATACTCTGACATGGAATCTTGGGGGTAATTACCTTCGCCATCTGGCAGCAATATTGCCCCTGTGTTTGGATTAACTAATGTATCACTTGTGGCTACAAGCAAGTAAGGATCGCGCTCAATGGCCCTAAGGTTGTGAATACGTTCGTTAGCTTGGTTATAGTGCTCAACTCGACACAAAAGAGTAACCCTTTTGTTTTCATAGTCTTCGTTTCGTCCGATAATCACTACTTTTCGTTTGATTTCGGGCAAATTGGGAAAATCTGATATTGAAATGGTTTGTAACATGATATAGTGTGTTTAATTATGCGAATGTTGTACCCATAGCATCACGGATGACGCCAGCTCTTTTAATATACAATTTGTTGGTTGTTGGTGATAGTACCATTTCCCCTTCAGAAACATTTGTGTCGGTAGAGCTTAGGGGTTGATAGCTTCTTGGAAATAATCTATCACCCAAAAGCAAACTTTCTCTTGCTGTACTGTCAATATTAAAAGTACCTCCTGAAAGATTATAGCGCCAATAAATATGTTTCTTACTTCCAACCTCAAAGGCTCCTCTTGAACCTGATACTACAAATACAGTATTAGCACCAATTATGAAGTTCCCTTGCCAATTATATACATTGACTGTTCCGTAGTGATTAAAAGTTGTTAACATACTATTGGTGGTAATTGCAAGTGCTCCTTGTGCAAGAGAATAGGTGCTTTGTATTCCATCGCCAGTTGAACCAGAGTGTCCCTCTACTTCTATTTTTCCTGCAATATTGTTTATAATGATTTCGTCAGAAACACATAATAATCGGTATGTCCCTTCTCCAACGTTCACTCCGTTTGAATCAAGAAGAGTCTTCTTTTTAAATATAAGACCAGTTGTAACTCCTTCAAGCCGAATCTCCAATTTTGGAATAATTAGTTGATAATCCTTTGTGATTTCTAACATGCCTCCGGACACAAATATTCTTAGAAATAAGGCTTTGCTGCTGTGTAGTTCGATGACTCTATCCAATGTTTTTACACATCCTGTAATTGCATTGGTAGTATTCGTTTCTCCTGTTCTGCCATCATCACCTGTTAGAGTATTTACAAAAATTGTATGTGATAGGCTTTCAAAATTCACCCCTCTGAATTGATCCTTTATGTTTCCTACTGCTTTCATGATAATACTACGATTTTAACGTTAGAAATGGCGACATTACTAGTTACCGTTACCACATTAGCTGATGTAGTGAGATGATCGGCCA
>CALGRQ010000160.1 GCA_937880795.1 uncultured Dyadobacter sp.
TTTACTACCGTCCGCAAGTTCAATTCTATATTGCGCGCCTTTTGAGGTTGCAACGGTATGCAATTCCGCGCTGTGATTTGCGCCAACTCCTCCATAAATCAAAGCACCTTCTTGTTTCCGAACCGGTAAATGATAAGCATTTTGGAGTAACGACTCCGAAACCTCTCCCATTTTTACATCCTTGCCATTTCCCAAAGTGAGCACCACCTGGTTAATACCTTCCGGCAATTTTATGGGCTCGACTTCTCCAAGCGCAAGCGGCTGTGAGGTTTCGTTTCTGAGAACAGAATAAGCCCCCCAGCCTATACTCAAAACTAAAACCGCGGCAGCTGCATACTTCGCCATGCGAAACCATACTAGCTTGCCATGTGGCTTTGATATGGTCCGGGTTGCTATATTTTCAAATGCGTCTTCTAATATAAAATTCACCTGAGGCTGCGATAAGAAACGCTCCGGCAAATCACCCCCCAAGCCTTTTTCAATCATCTCCAAGGCTAACGGACTATTTTTATTAGCCTGCTGGAAGGCTATGAGTTTCCCTACCTCGTCAATCGTACATTGATTAGCAAGGTAGCGCTCCCATAAGTCCTGTATGTCCTCGTGATTATTCAAAATAAAGATTTACAGATAATACAATCATAGGGACCGTATCATCTGCTCGGTTAAGAAAAAAAATGAATTATTTTCTTCAATAAATACAACAAACTCAAATTCAGGCAATTAAATATTTACAATATCCATGTAATGCAACGGTTGTAGATATCAAACCCGTCAGAATAATAAGCCGGGAACGTTCCATATGCTCCTTTACAAAGCGTACGCCCTTCACAACATGGTCATTGATTGTCGAAACAGAAACATCTTGTAATGCACTTACCTCTTCATAACTTTTCCCCTCTATTTTGCACATGATAAAAATTTGCTGTCGCTTCGGAGGTAGGTCCGCTACTGCTTTTTTGAAGGCTTGTTCCGTTTCTTCAAAAAACAAATCTTCTTCAATATGAGAGTATAACTCACTACGGTTGGATGAAAGATAGGCCTCAATCTGCCTTTCCAATGAAATTCTTTTCAAATGGTTGTATACCAAATTTCTAGAAATGGTAAACAGGTAAGATTTAAAAGATCTGTCGATATCTATCACGGAACGATTCTCCCAAACTTTTACAAACACATCTTGAAGCAACTCCTGTGCAATTTCCTGGTCTTTCACCATTTTCAGTATGTTGCCAAAAATACGGCGTCCATAGTTTTTATAAAATTGCTCAAACGCCTTTTCGTCACCGGACCTAAGCCGACTCAGGAGTTCTCTTTCTATTTCGTTTTCAGTAATGGGGTCCATCCAACAATTCTTTTATAGCCAACCTCTGACCAAATCACCCCCTAAAATACTAAATCTAGCAACCCGAACTTTCTTTTAGGTATGATAAACTTTTAATGCACCCCTCTATGCATAAGAAAGATAGATCTAATAAGCGATCAAAAATTTTCCAAACGAAAGTATGACCCATTTTATAGACCAATATGTAACTAGTTTGAACAAATAGAATAACAACCACCGATCTCGTGATCCGTATTTGTAACTCCATTTTTTGTAAGATTTATGCTAACCTGACAAGGACTTATTTTTAGACAGTGTTCGCTGTTCTAAAACTCCAATCTATAATTCAGAACGGGTAGCAAACCTGTTTGTGTCAAAAGTTTAATACGATCATTTTTCAATTCATAGTATCGATCCAAGGCGTTTAAACGACTGGTTACGTTTTGTATATCCAATGAAATTGTGGAGGAGGTTCGTCTTTTGTTACGTGTATAGCTCACGCGTAGATCTGTTCTGAAATACATGGGCAATTGCTCTGAGTAACTACGTGACCAATCATAAATCGTTTTACGTGCTGCACGGGATTTCTCAAGATCAATGGGTGTGGTACGGTTTCCGCCTGCTGCAAGCACTTTCACATTGGCAGCAAAAACGTTATTTCTATTTTTACCGGTTTTCCATTCCTTTCCTGCCAGTAAATTTTGTACAAAATTCCCATTGAACCGGGTATTGCGCTCTATCCCATCGCGCCCTGTATATTTTGATTGATATAGTGAAGTGGTGCTCATGAAATAAAATCCATGCGTTAGTGATTTTTCCATGGTCAATTCCAAACCGTAGCTGCGGCCTTTACCTCCGCTAACCAGAGAATCTGTAACAAAACCGGAGATTTCATTGAGCAACGATCCATGAAGTAAAAATGGCGTGGTTGTTCTCGGCGGACCAATTGGAACGTGATAATGATGCTGATAATAAGCTTCGGTCATGATTCTCCAACTAGTCGATGGGCAGAACTCATACCCAACAACTCCATGCGCAGATTTCATCAGTTTCAGATTTTTATTCAAATCTATGGTACGATTATCACCCACATTCACCTGTGCAAAATAGGTAGAGATCGCTTCGGTTTTACTATGTAAACCAGCACCAAATCTTAACGTATGTCTGGGTGCAACAGTCCATTTTAGGCCTAGTCGTGGTTCCAGTGAATGCTGATTATTTAAAGCAAGAACCATCGCGTGCATCCCGGCATTAATGGTAAGCATGGGGGTTAAACGATGTTTCCACTGCCCGTAAATCTGGAATAAATCCGTATTTCCGCATTGATCTACCCTAGACACATAAGCCCCGTCTTCATCGTCTCTTCCGAAAAGATTAAAGTTATAATGATTGATTACGGCGCCAACCCGAAAAGTACTTCTTGCATGCATTTTATAATTGTACAGTACCGATACCCGAAGTGCCTGATTGACAAAATCCTGGTTTAACCTCGTTTCTCTCACCTTGTCATAAGAATCAATACTTTGTTGCGTAGCCGAATAGGAAACGCTATTTTCAAAATATGATTTAGCATTCACAAAGTGAAGGTAATTAACGCCTAACACACCCCGGTCAGACCGAAACCTTTCCTTGACATCTTCTGTGTTCCCAACCGAAGTACTAATTCCCCCCATACCCCAGACGGAAACTACCGCCTTCTCGCCGTATGGTACATGTACCTTAAAAGCACCATCCTGGAAATTATTAGAGAAGTCGCCTTGCACGTTTACCCCAATTTTGTTCAGTGCGGCCAATGTGGAATAGCGGTAGTTCGCAAGATACGAAGCGCCACCTTTGGGGCCAATGGGACCTTCTGCGGCAAAATCTATCCCGAGAACACCCGCTTGCAAGGCATACTCCCGTTTTTCGTTATTCCCTTTCCGCAGTTTAAGATCAAAAACACCGGAGAGCGCATTACCGTACTCGGCCGGAAACGCCGCTGTCAGAAAATCGGAATTGCCCAATACATTCGCGCTAAGCGCACTAATACCTCCACCACTCGCACCTTCCTGCGCAAAATGGTTCGGATTGGGAATTTCTACCCCTTCCATGCGCCATAGCATTCCTTTTGGGCTGTTTCCCCGTATAATAATTTGATTGTTCCCGTCATCATTGGTAGCGACACCTGCAAAAGACAGCGCCATTCGGGCCGGATCATTAACAGACGCCGCAAATCGCTTCGTTTGGTCCACTGTGAATGAACGACCGCTCACACTGACCATATCATTGAGCGGAGCACCGGTTTCCTTTTGTTCCTTGATGACAACCTCGTTCAGCGACTGAAACGATTCGGTGAGTTTGACCGTTAACTCTACTTCCTTCCCAGACCCTACAGATATTTCCTGCAAAAGTACATCGTCGTATCCCAAACAGGTAATTTTGACAGAATGACGCCCCACAGGAACATTATCTAACCTGAAAATACCTTCTGAGTCTGACGTATTTCCCAGGACCGGGTTTACTGATGTGATGATCACGTTTGCTCCCGGAATAGCTTGCTGAGATTCCGTGTCGATGACCCGGCCTTTCACAACCTGTGTAGGCTGTGCATGGACAATAAGGACAAATAGCCCTAAAAGCATTGTTAAGATATACCTTTCCATAGTTGTGTTGTTTACATCCTTGACAACTTAGGTAGGTACTCCCCTAAAATATTCTATATAAATGTTTTAGAACTCATTCCAAAACCATATTCACTATATCCATGAGTTCATTAAATGTTGGTTTCTCCAATAATGCATCCTACTTCCGCGGGCTATCAATCACTTTTCCTTGCATATCAAACCATACGTCCAACTCCTTGAAACCTTTCTTCAATTCTACCTTATACAGCGTCTTGGTTCCGGTTATCATTTTCTCAATTTCATCAACCCGATACTCCTTATAGTTGGTTGCAATACTTGCCGAAACCTGCTTTGGTAGATCTTGTAAACTAATTTCTTGTTTTTGCTTCACGATATTTCCATCCGGATCTATCCATACCTCATGCTCTTGTTGATCGATATCGAACTCCACCTTGTACAACTTCTTGTCAAGCTCCCACTCGACATCCACTGCTTTTGGAAAGTTTTGTTGGAACACATTCAAAATAACCGATGGCACCTTGTCTACACTTATATCCTGTCCGAAAGAAACGATGCTGTTCAATAAGACAACAATCAAAACAATTATCTTCTTCATAATAAAATACTTATAGATTATTTATAAGGTAAAAAATTGGTAACTAAGAACATCATTACAAATCACGGTTCAAAAATAATTCGGGTCATAAAACTCATACCATGCTCTTTGAAACTAACTGGAATACCCGTTACCAATCCCAAAGCAAACCGCTTATTGAATTTTAGCTTCACCTGTGGCCTAACCACCAACTGTTTTCCAGCTGCCCCCAATTCGTCATTCACCTCCACACCCACAAAATGACCCGCTGCCAACACGTAATGTGCACTTATGTTCAATTGATAAAACAGCTCATTTTTCTTCTCTTCCGGTGTAATCTCCCATTCAGGACCGGTATATATCATTGTGTTAACGCGATTCCCAAATTTTTTGGCTATGATTAAAAATGGGCTCAGAGAATTCCCCTTTAACATACCGCGGCCTCGTTCAATGGAATAGAAAGAATGCATTCGGAATTCGTGCATATACCCTGCTGCCATCGACAACTGATTTTTGGGAGAAACCAGGAACGTATATTGTGAAGCCAGTTTAATACCCTCCATTCTGCTTCTGGGTATTACCTGTTCCGTGGAATGTGATGTTGACGTATAAAACGAAAACGGTACTTCTACCTCCAGTCCTAGTCTATTAACAGGTGAAAATTCGAACTCAACAAAAGCATGACTGGCCGCATAATCCGGATGTCCTTCCATACCATAGCCCACGTTCCATTCCCTCTCTCCCTTTCTTGCTCCCAAATCCCTTATCAAATCCACATATAGCGGTTCGGCATGGCTAATTTTAACCGGTAATTGACTTTGTATGGAATCTGGTTGCGCCCACAACGGTATACTTACCACCAGACAAAACGTTAAAAAAAGGATCTGTTTCATGCATCTAACATTTTTAATACAATGTTAGCGGTCAAAACCGGAAGAAAGTGGGAATAAAATATCCTTTAAGAAGCTTTAATAATTTTTATAACATGCATTCCATCAAACTCATACACCAAGTTCAAACCGTATAGATCAACAATGGCTTTGACGATGGATAACCCCAATCCCGTATTATTTTTATCCGAAGAATCCTTTTGAAAACGTCGGAATACCTTTTCTTCATCCAACGGTATATCCGTGCCTGTATTAGCCACCTTCAAATAGGTATTGCCTACACTTACCTGTACACGCCCGCCGGAATGATTATGAACAATCGCGTTTTTAATCAAATTAGAAATCAATATAGTAGCCAGATCTTTTTGCATCATCACGTGCATTTCTCCTTGCTCCTGTATCTCTATTGTGACATTTTTAAACTCCGCAAAATCTTCAAATTCGCCTTTCACCTGTCCGACTAATGCATTCATCGAAATGGGTTCTATATCTTCAAATTGCCGATTTTCTATTTTGGACAGCAGAAGCAATGATTTATTCAACCGGGTTAGTCGTTCAAGGGTTTGAATCACCTGACTAATCGATTCCATGGTTTCCTCTCCCAAATTCCCCTTTTCAGCCAGCAGCTCTAATCGGTTTATACTGATGGCCACCGGGGTCTGCAACTCGTGGGAGGCATTTTCAATAAATTGTTTTTGATGATTGTAGGTATCCAAACTGTGTTTGACCAAACCCGACACCGATTCATTCAAAATCCTGAATTCTTTCACATTCGTTTCAACCGGTTCAAACTTTTTACCCTTGGCAAGTCTGAATGCGCCCAGTTGGTCTACCAAACTATAAAAGGGTTTCCATACCTTTTTGAGAAGAAAGTTATTGACCAGCAAAATACTCATAAGCATCGCTATATAGAGCCATATCAGCGCATAGAACAAGTCTTCGATCAGGTCATCTTCTTCCACCATGGAGGTGATCACCTTCAATTCATAATAGCGGCCGTTCAACTTAAAGGCGGTTGTTAGCAACCTTACGGGCTCCATATCCTCTTCAAAAGGCATGTACATTAAGGTATCCTGGTGCACATCCCTAATGCTTTTAGCATAGGTTTTATCTATTTCCCGGATCTTATAATTCCCTTCGGCAAACTCATTATGGTATATGATTGTAGAGTCCTGATGGGCTTTTTCGATGATCAGCATTTTGTAATTATCCAGTCCGTCGTCCAAACTATCATATACCTCATCGAGCATGTTTATATAAAATATAACCGCCCACACGCTAATGATGATCAAAAGCGCAAATGCCAGGTATTTTAAAGTGTGGTTAAGAAGACTCATACCTGTACAAGTTTATACCCAATTCCGTATACTGCCTGAATCTCTACACTTGCCCCACTGTCTTTCAGTTTTTTACGTAGATTTTTGATCTGAGAATAAATAAATTCATAATCATCTGCCTGATCCATGTGGTCTCCCCAAACGTGCTCGGCCAAAGATGTTTTATTCACCAGCCGATTTCTATTTACAACCATATACATTAAAATATCAAACTCCTTTCTATTGAGCAATAGAGGCTGCTCGTGAATCAAAAGAGTTCGCTCTTCTACGTCCAAAGTCAGGTTTCCTATATCAATCGTTCGCTTTCCCTGAAATGCCTTTCGTCTTAAAACCGACTTTACCCGTGCCGTTAATTCGGCTATATGAAAGGGTTTTGTAAGGTAGTCGTCAGCCCCCAGGTTAAGCCCCCTAAGCTTGTCTTCGAGAGAATCTTTGGCCGAAATAATAATGACATTTTCAGATTTATCAAGCGTTCGTAATTCCTGTAAAAGGTCCAAACCATTGCCTCCCGGCAGCATAATATCCAGGAGAATACAATCGTAATCGAAGGAAATAATTTTATCCAGAGCCCCAGAGAATGTGTTTGCATGCTCCACCACAAAATTTTCTATTTCCAGTGATTCCCT
>CALGRQ010000161.1 GCA_937880795.1 uncultured Dyadobacter sp.
TGACAGGTAAGCCCAGATATTGTGCAATGGCTCGTGGCGTACGATTGTCGTCATCATAAGGAGGGTATTTTCCGCCCCAGGCATTATGCCCCCAGTCTACGATCATTTTTTCATGAGTAGTTGGGTTGATTAGAAATGAAGGTCCATGATCTCGGCACCAGGCATCGTTGGTAGGCTTAACGACAAACTCTATTTTGTTTAGATCCACATGGATCTTATCCAACTCCTGAATGATAAAATTTTTAAGTTTTTCGTCATTGGCGACAATGCCCACGTTTTCGCCTTGGCTGATTGCTTTGATGAACGCCAAATATTGAGGTCGCATTTTGGCAAGCTTATCACCTTGCCAGGAGGCATCATTGTGAGGAAATGTTAGCCAAGTGGCGCGGTGTGGATGCCATTCGGCAGGAAAAACAAAACCCTGATCTTTCGGAGTTGCAAACGGATTAATTTCTGACACAATAAATACGAATTCAGATGATAAAAATGAATGTTGGAACAAAGGTCGTAAAGGATTACAGAATTCTCGTATTTACTCCCTGAATTTAATCCCTGGGAACGGATCTGATTAAATAAATTTAATAAAATTCTGTAAATTGTTATATTGAATAGCACTGAACGTGGATAAAATCAAGATTGTGTGACTTGGAAAATCACACGGTGTTTAAGACGATTGGTTGTATAGTGATTTTAGGATGAGGGTATAACTTGTTTTTCTTATCGAGGCAGTCATGAAGGATATCATTCTTTACGCTATACCGGTTTTCGTATTTTCTTTAATTACCGAAATCGGATACTTTCGGGTGCAGCAAAAACATCATGTGCATTATCTGGCCAAAGATACCGTAAGCAGTTTGTCTATGGGTATTGGGAATGTCTTGGTTGGCTTTGTTTCTAAGGCGATTGTATTCGGTGCCATTGTATTCGTTTATCAATTTCACATTTTTGAATTTGACCGGCGCGTATGGTGGTATTGGGTGTTGCTTTTTTTTGCTGACGATTTAAGCTATTACTGGTTTCATCGGATGAGCCACCAAATACGATATTTCTGGGCCTCACATGTGGTGCACCATTCTTCTCAATTCTACAATTTGGGCACTGCGCTACGGCAAACCTGGACGGGGAATATCGCTGGCTCGTTCTTGATTTATTTATGGATGCCACTTTTGGGCTTTCATCCCCTAGATGTTGTTTTTATGCAGTCTGTGAGTTTGTTGTACCAGTTTTGGATTCACACCGAGGCTATAAACAAAATGCCTTATTGGTTTGAACTGTTCTTCAATACCCCCTCACATCATCGGGTGCATCACGGTTCCGATGTGAAGTATCTTGATAAAAACCATGCAGGTATCTTGATTATTTGGGATCGAATATTTGGAACTTTTCAGGCTGAAGAGGAGCGTCCTCAATACGGACTCACAGGGAATTTATCGACTTATAACATATTTACGATCGCTTTTCATGAATGGAAGGCTATGTTACAGGACGTATGGCGTGCACCCAACCTGGGGGTAGCATTGCAATATATATTTGGTCCACCCGGATGGAGCCATGACGGCTCAAGAAAAACAACGCAGCAACTAAGGAAAGAGAGTGCTGCTCATCACTCAGACAATCCAAATTAATCTTCATCGGTTGTAAGGTACGGCGCAGCCATTTTATCCCAGCTGCCCCAAAGCGGACACGAAGGCTTTCATTTCGTCCATGGTTCCAATGCTGACCCTACACCATGGTTTATTTTGTATATCGAAAGCGCGCACGGCAATGCCTTTGGCAGTCATCTTGGCGAGGAAGTCTTTACCGGGCATGCTGATGGGGAATATCACAAAATTGGTATAGGAAGGAATGTATTGATACCCCATTTGGTCGAGCTGTTTGCACAAATAGGATTTGCCTTCTTGGGTAAGTCTACGCGTTTTATCCTGAAATGCAAGATCGTCTAAACTGGCAGAGGCAGCAAATATAGAGGTATATGAAATGCCTGAACCGGTACGTGCAATAGAATTGATCCTTTGAATAAATGAAGGTAAGGCAACCATGTAACCGACACGAATACCGGCCATGCCCATAATTTTAGAGAAAGTGCGGGCTATGATCACGTTTTTCTTTTGAGAGAGCAAAGAAACCATACTCTGGGTATTGGCGCCTACGGCCAGCTCTATATAAGCCTCATCTATAAAAACAGGTACTTTTTCGGAAACACGTGAGCAAAAATCCAGCAGATCTTTTCCCGAGGTGATTGAGCCGGTAGGGTTGTTGGGGTTACAAAGGTATACCAGTTTGGTGTTATCATCAATTGCCGCTTCCATCGCGTTCAGATCATGCGACCAGTCGGCCTTGCATGGAATGGCTTTCCAAGTTGCCTTTACGGATTCGGCCGCTTTAATCAACGACATAAAACAGGGGTCCGCTGAAACCACGTTTCCGCCGTGCATAAAAAGAACCAGAGCTACTTTTTCTAGAATTTCCGTAGAGCCGGCAGCCATCATAATGTGATCTGCGGGGAGTCCCTCTTTTTTGGCAATCTTATCAATCAACACACTCATTTCCTTTCCTGCATATCGATTGCCATATTTTACGGATTCCGCTACGGCTTTCTGAGCAGATTCCGGAGGTCCATATGGATTTTCATTGAGATTTAACCGAGCAATTACTTGCGGCGCTTCAAACGTTTCCGGAAGGAAATGTTCTCTCACCATCGGGCTTCTGAAAATTCTATTTTCAGGATCAAGCATCAATGGGGCATCGGAGAATGCACCTGCTCTTAAATGGGGTGCAACCGACATAGCCCCCAGAGCCAGTAAGCCGGATTTTAAAGCACTTCGACGGTCCATTCTGGAATGCATGGTTGTCAGTGTTTTTGATTGGGAGTATTCAGTGGAAAAGACTTTTACTTTTGATGAGCGTGTTGTTAAAGTTATAAAAACTTAGGTATAAATACAATATTATAGGTTGTTACTTTGTGTGAACCCTGGGAAGTTAGGCTAGGTGGCTTGCAGACTTTATATGTAACTGTGAATGGAGTGGGATAAACCTAAGCAAAAAGTTATGGCTGTGTGGTGTCCATGTTTCTAAGCGCCGCACACATATACACATGGACAGACAAACACAGCCATAAACCTGCAAAACAGCTTTTCCGAAAAGCAATACCCTCTTCAATCGAGGACTGGAAGAAAGTATCATGTACTCAAGTCATCAAGTACGATATAGCTGCCCGTCCACGACGAATTGGCCAAATAGTGTTATAATAATTCGTTCAATAATGGGGAATTCAATTCGGTAAATACCGAAATAGAATCACCTCATATTATCGGACTGGTTCGAGTGCGGCTGGAACAAATCCGTTTAATCGGAAGTTGGTTGTTTTCTTTAAATACATTTCAAATATACTGAGAGTATGTTTAAATTCAATAAAAAAGCAATGTATTTTTATTATAAGTGAAATAAAAATTGGCTTATAGGTATAAGTAAAGAATAATATTGCACTATACCTTTATTTAATTTTACTTAATCGATTTGCGCTATATAAATTGCTTTACTTTTTATAGTTACCCTTTTACGGATGGCATAAGTAAGCTGAGAAGTAAGCTAATTCCTCAAACAGGCGTATTTTTTCAAAATTCTTTTTCTCATCACTTTTCTTAACTCCGTTGTATATGCATAAGCGTCCCATTTAATATCCCATATAGCTACATATTCACTAAGTGGAGGTAAGTCCATTTTATCTCTACGCTGATCCACATTTGCAGGATCCGAAAGTGGCAGAACATAATACTTATTTAATCTCTTACTGAACGCAAGCTGACTTCCATATTGTTGACACTGTCCCTGGCTAACTGCGACGCGATCTTCCAGAAGAGCCAAGGATGATTTTTCGGCAGCACCCGTTTTGACAGCTTCTCTCATCAACGGCAAATACTTTTGTTGAATGTGTAAGTCAGCATGCTGAATCACTGAAAATAAGGTATTGCCGTGCTGAGGTCCGATTATATCTTCGTTGGGCCATCCATAGGTTTCCAAAATTTCGGTTACTTTTATAGTATTCCGCGAATCCCTGGCCATAATCATTTTGTTGAGTTTATCTACCTGACGTGAATCCATACCATATTTATGGATTGTGTCGTGGACCATGATTCGGTACATCTGGTCATTATTGAAAATGGTATCAAGAGAGGCTATGAGTTGCCGATTTAATTTTGCCTCCCTGTTTTGCTTGTTGGTTTTCATTAAAGAGATGGCCGATTTCCACCGAGGATCTTCATGTAAATTGGTAAAAGCAGAATCAACTTCAACCTGCTCTGGCTCATCATATTGCACTCTTTCAATAATCCGGAACAAATGAAAAAAGGCGCTATCGGGGTGTGAGACCATAGACCAGGCTCGGGCTGCCATCATGCGATCGGGAATGTATCCTACTCCTTCGTTTTTGGCAAAGGCGGTATCATAGTTTAAGGCCGCTTGTAAAAATTGCTTGTTTTTATAAAGCGTGTCGGCTTTTTGAATATGATGGAAGTAGGAGGGGCCAAAAGTTTGTCCCAAACATTGCACAGTGAAAACCAGGAATGAGCAGATAGAACAAACGGAAGAGATGGTTAAACGCATCCTCATTTACATTTTTAGTAGGTAAGAATAAACCGAAGCCAGTATCTGAATAGAAATGAAAAACCAATTACAAAAACAATATAGTGTATGTGGTGGGGGAAACAAAAAAGAGACCTCAGTAGGAGGTCTCTCAAGTGTAATTCGTTTAATCTATAAATCGCTTTAAAATTGGCTTATAGGAATCAACGCGGCGGTCTCTAAGGAAAGGCCAGGTCGTTCGATAATGATCCAGTTTTTGAAGATCGAGTTCTTCTACATGAATTATCTCCTGATCGTGAGGGGCCAAATATAGTAACCGTCCTTGTGGGTTGGCAATGAACGAGCCTCCCCAGAATTGCTGGTCGGCTTCACGTCCAACCCGGTTTACGGAAACCACATACACGCCATTGGCAACGGCATGGCCGCGCTGTATGGTTTGCCATGCGCCGTATTGCTCTTCGTTGATCAACGGATCTGTTTCGTTCACATCCCAGCCAATAGCAGTAGGGTAAAAAAGGATTTCAGCACCCATGAGACTTGTAATTCGGGCCGCTTCCGGATACCATTGGTCCCAACAGATTAACACACCGATTTTAGCAAACTTTGTATTGAAAATGCGGTATCCGATTGGGTCAGCGGTTTCTTCCGTTTCTCCATTGATGGCATCTCCGGGTGTGAAATAAAATTTCTCATAGTATCCTGGATCATCCGGGATGTGCATCTTGCGATATTTACCCAAATAAGTTCCGTCCGCATCCAAAACGGCGGTGGTATTGTGATACAAACCATGTGCTCGTTTTTCAAAAAGGGAAGCGATAATCACTACACCTAGTTCCTTCGCCAATGCTCCCAACGACTCCGTGGATGGACCAGGTATAATCTCAGCTAGCTCGAAGTTTTTATGATCTTCAACGTCGCAGAAATAAAGCGATTTGAACAGCTCTTGCAGGCAAATGATTTGGGCTCCTTTCGCTGCTGTTTCTCTTATTTTTACCTTTGCCTTTTCAAAATTGGCTTCTATATCCCCGGAACAGCTCATTTGAACGATTCCGATATTTGCTTTTTTATTCATGAGAACTAATTTTCGTAAGTTAGTAGCTTTTTAATGTGGTCTGGTTAAATAACCATAGCCTTGTTAAACATGTTGATTGTAGTTTCTGCTATAAAGTTTTCGTTTTGATCTTTCATGCATTTGAAGTGGCCCTTAGGACACTTGGATAGACCAAAATTACTACATGGATGACAGGAAAGATTAGGAACCTGGGCCATCACCTGATGCTCGTTAAGATAAGGCCATACGCCAAAATGGGTTGCCGATGTCCCGCCCCATACGGAGACGATGGGTTTGTTAAAAGCTCCGGAAATGTGCATCAAGCCTGTATCGTGTGCAATGACAGACTTGGCGTTTTTTAGAAGAGATACAGACTGATTTAAACTATACTTCCCGCATGCATTAAAAATTTGCGCTCCCTGGGCTTGTTCAATAATCTCGGCCACAGGAGCATCTTCGGGGCCGCCCAGCAATATAACGGGAAGATTCAAAAGTTTACAGATTGAAATGATTTTTTCCACCGGCATGCGTTTCGTGAAGTGCTGCCCTCCAATGACAAATGCGACATACCCCGATTGGTGTGTTGCTGGTAATTCCGAGGCCGGGATGACTTCACTGTCGGCAATAAAATAATCAACCGGGAGGTGGTCGTTTTTAACACCCAATGATTCAACTGATTTTAAATTTCTTTCAACAATGTGAATATTTTTAGGAAGGAGGTCTATATGAAAATGATTCATGATAAACTTTTCTACCGATAATTTACGAAATGAAAGAGTAGGCCGCCAGAGTTTAAATCGAAGCAAATAGGATCGTAATGTCTTATGAAGATCTATAATGTAATCAAAATGCTCGTTTTTAAAGGTTGTAACGAGTTCATCCAGGTTGCCATCCAACAAATGGAGGCGGTCTATATATGGATTATGTTCGACTACCGTTTTAAACTTTTTCTTAACCACAAAATGAATCTCCGCATTAGGATATTGCAATTTAAGACACCGAATAACGGGGGTCGTAAGAACAATATCACCAATGGATGAAAAGCGAATGATTAGAAATTTGACGGGTTTATTCACACTTTTTAGTTTCTTCCAATAGTTGAAAAGGATGTAATGTTGCAGGTCGGCGATGCTTCCATCGTTTATGACTCCACAACCAATTATCTGGCTGAATTCTAATGTCTCTTTCGAGTAGATTCAATTGGGTTTCTAGAATCTGATTGTTTGGTTCTTGTTTTGGCGTTTCGGTGATCAGATCAAAATAGAATTTGTAGAAACCCCGTTTTAGCTCATTTTTTAAGACACCCATATAAAGCACAGGTGCATTCATTCTGCGCGCGATGAGTTCTACCCCTCTGAAAACACCGGTATCCTGATTTAGGAAACGCGACCAATATGCTTTTTCAGGAGCAGCAGACTGATCGTTGATCAAAATAAAAATATAAGGTTTTTCCCTTGGTTGAATTGCTTTGGCGAAGGCCTCTTGCATAGGCACCATCTCACTTCCAAATCGGCTTCGAACATTTTTAAACCATTGGTCAAAGGTAGTGTTTTCCAATTCATGATACACCACCACGATATGGTGAGAAAGCCTGGCAGATGCGAATAAATTCAGCATTTCCCAGTTTCCCAGGTGCCCGGCCACAACCACGAGATTCCTTTTACAAGCATAGTAGTAATCCAAGAGCGTGGAGTCAAACTCAATACGATTCAAAAGGTCGGAACGTGATATGGAATTGAGCTTGATGGTCTCAAAAATAATGTCGGTAAAGTTCCGGTAAAATTTATGCGCTATATGCTGAATGCTTTGTTCTTTTTGGTCAGGGAAACTGTTACGCAGATTGGTCAGGATTACTGCCTTCCGGTAACCTACCAGATCAAAAATTAAAAATCGGAAAAAATCAGAGAGTCGGTAGATGTTTTTCCAGCTTAGTTTGGATATGGATGTAAGAATTTTGATCAAAATTCTTGTCAATACCTTGTTCATGTTGATGCTAAAATTATTAAGAATAGCAATTCTATTCTCGAAATAGTTCCCGTTTACAGTGGTTTGCAACGGATAAATGGGAGCTCAACTAGAGAGAAATCTGATCCGGTTTTAAATTAAGGGGCATTTTGTGTTTCCAACGGCGGTGGCTCCATAACCAGTTATGCGGTTGCATCTGAATATTTTTTTCCAACACCTTAATTTGTTTTTTTAAAATCATGTTCATCGGAATCACCTTAGGCTCGCAAGTGATTTTCGTAATTTCTACCTTGTAATACCCTCTTTTACCAGTGATTTTCTGAAAATCGGCATATAATACGGTTAAATTATAGCGACGTGCTATGGTCTCTACACCTCTGAAAATGCCCGTTTCTTGATTTAAAAAGGTTGTCCAAAATGCAGTTTCGGGAACCGGTGACTGATCGTTAGCAAGTACGACAGCATACGGTTTATCTCTTGGTTTTTGTAATTCCTTAAAAATTTGATCCATAGGAACAAGTATGGCTCCAAAACGGGTACGTAAGTCGCGAAACCATTGGTCCGATTTCTTGTTTTGCAATGGTCGATAAACGACAATACATTCATGTGAAAAGCACAGAGACGAAAACAAGTTGGCCAGTTCCCAGTTGCCTCTATGCCCCATAATAAAAATTACGTTGGTTTTGGAGGCATATAAATCGTCCATCATGCTGATGTCACCTTGAAGCCTTTCTCTGATGACGTCCGGACTTGCCGTGCGAAACTTAATGGTTTCGACGATTAGATCGGTGAAATGTTGATAGAATTTCTTCGCTATTATTTTTATTTCCTGATCCGATTTTTCGGGAAAGCTGTTTTGAAGATTCGACAAAATTACCTTTTTACGATAACCACCCACATCAAACAACAGCCATCTCAATGCATTGGAAAGCCGGAATGCGTTTTTCCAGGAGAGGCTTGACAGGGCGTTTAGTAAGGATAGTAGGAATTTTGTAGTCAACTGATTCATGCATACTTTTTTACAATATTACATATATATGATATGTTAATAAAATGTTAGTAATTGGTTTCTAATTTTACTAGCTTCACTTATTCAAACATTTTTGTAACGAGCTGTGTTAGAGGAACTATTTGATATTAAAAATGACAAGCGTTTGAGCATGTACCTATATCGGATGGGATTTGGTATGTGGCTGATATACCTGGTGTTGGGTGCACCAGCCATGCATGCCTACGCCCATTACAGACTTGATTGCGGTATTTGGTGTTTTATTCTAATGATTCTTGGGTTCTCTGCTTCTATGGTATTCGACTATTTTCACAATAGGGAAGCTTATGAGCACAAAAAGAAATGGCTTCTGATAAGCTACGTGATGCTAGGAGGTTATCAGAAGCCATTTCTTTTTGT
>CALGRQ010000162.1 GCA_937880795.1 uncultured Dyadobacter sp.
TACAGTATCTGCCATTTCACCCAATGCCAATCGTAAGGCAAAGGCAGGTACTGCAGGTAACCATTGAGGGCGGTGTAGTGCCTTACAAATCTCTGCTGTAAGATCCTTATTGGTTACCGGCTCTGGCGCAACCGCATTGTACGCGCCATTCATGGTTGTGTCTGTAAGGGCTTTTAAATATAGGTTACAAAGGTCTTTTATATGTATCCACGAAACCCACTGTCTACCAGATCCTAATGATGCACCTAAACCAAATTTAGCCGGTAGTGCCATTTTGGGTAGTGCCCCTCCCTTTTCACTGAGCACAATGCCGGTTCTGAGTTTTATGGTTCTCACACCCGTATTGGCGATAAGGTCTGCTGCTTTTTCCCAAGCTATGGTAACCTGGGATAAAAAGTCATTGCCGGCAGAATCGTTTTCGGTTTGTTTTTTATCACCAGTATCGGTCCCGTATATGCTGATTCCTGATGCAGATATAAAGGAATCGAGTGTAACTTTTTGACATACCAACTGTTTTGCCAGGAGTTCTGTTGTTTTAGTCCGGCTTTCTAAAATTTCTTTTTTGCGTGATGCCGTCCATCGGGCATCGGCAATGCCGGCTCCCGCAAGGTGAATAATGTGCGCGGTGTTATTCAGTGCTCCATCTTCAATGTATCCTTTGCCCACGTTCCACTCATATACACTTACGTTAGGTATAGATTTCTTCTTGCGAATCAGTGTTGCCACTTCGTATCCATGAGCAAGAAGAATTTTAATGAGCTGCTTTCCGATCAGTCCGGTACCTCCGGTTACTAAAACTTTCTTACCCATACATATAAAGTTTCATACGTTGAATCATTAGTGCCGGACAGGGAACATGGTCTTATACGGACAAAGGTTCACTTGTTTCGCCCGGAGCTTCCTGTTCAATGGCTTTTGTTACGCGTTGTATCATACTTTCAATAGATTCATCCGGCAAAAAGTGCATCGGTTCTTTGAAGTGCACTGTTAGTTTGGTGTTACGTTTTTTAAAACGAAGCCCCTTTTTATCAAAAGCGCGGCGGAAACCATTGATGACCACAGGAATGACAATCGGCTGGTGTTCTTTAATTAAATGAGCAGTACCCTTGCGCACAGGTGCAAACGGCTTGGTTGTTCCTTGCGGAAAACTAACCACCCAACCGTGGTTTAAGCCCATGCCTATTTTATCTTGTGCCGAATGATCTAATTGCCGTTGGACATTTTCTCCATTGGCCCTCCAGGAACGATCAATGGTGATTGCTCCGCCAATACTGAACAGTTTGGGAAGTAAACCTTCCTTCATCGTTTCTGATGCGGCAACGTAATAACATCGGGCCCGGGGGGAAAAAAGATAAAATGGTGGAGAAATGGTGTCTTTGTAGCCCCATTTTGTGGCACAAAAAATGTGGTAAAACGCGATTACATCAGCAAAGTAGGTTTGATGATTTGATAAAAATAATACGCCATTATCGGGAAGGTTTAAAAGTTGCTCAGCGCCCGATATCTGGATCTTGTTCACGGCCGTATAGCGGTAATAGGTAAACCAGCCAATGATAAAAATAAAAAAACGTTTGATCGCCAGATAATTGCCAAAAGGATCCTTTTCGAAAAGGCCGAAAAAGTCGAGAGGGACTAGCCAGGAAGGCAACAGGCTGAATGTGCTTTTTTTATTTTCCATAGGTTGTAAAAATAGAAAAGCATATTGCAATGGTATATATCATTATTGTTTTCTGTTTCAGAGAGGCAATATAATCATAGCATTTCTATATTTTTATAAGATGGGTATAGTTACTACCTAAAGGATTCAACGTATATAGAAAACCCTTGGCATGATTGTTTCAGATTAAGAACGGATCTGTTTAATTTTGGCAAACTCACCTAGCAATTTATAAGCTTAATTTTATGAAAATGAAAGTTCAGTTACAACTTCTCGCCGGTATACTGGCCGTAGGGATGTTTTCAGGATGTTCCAGAAACCCTGTAACGGGGAAGAAGGAAATTATTTTTATGTCCAAAGAAAAGGAACTGGCTCTGGGAGCTGAGTCACATCCTGCGGTAGTTGCGTCCATGGGTTTATATGATGATAAAAATCTTCAATCATTTATTAGTGAGAAAGGATCTGCCATGGGAAAAATCTCCCATAGACCTGAATTGAACTATCAATTTTTTATTGTTGATTCTCCCATTGTGAACGCCTTTGCGGTACCAGGTGGATATATATACTTTACACGTGGCATTATGGCGCATTTCAATAATGAAGCTGAATTTGCCGGCGTTTTAGGTCACGAAATTGGCCACGTTACTGCAAGGCATTCTGCACGTCAGCAAACAACACAAATTTTGGGTCAGGTTGGCTTAATGGCTGGTATGGTTTTATCGCCTCAGATACGTAGCATGGGCGATCAGGCGGCACAGGCATTACAGTCTTTATTCATGAGTTATAGCAGAGATCATGAAACTGAATCGGATAAAATTGGCGTAGGGTATTCGAGTAAAATTGGATATGATGCCGTAGAAATGGCCGACTTCTTTGGAACACTGAAAAGAATTAGTGATAAGAGTGGACAAAGTATACCCACGTTTCAGTCTACGCACCCGGATCCAGGGGACAGGCTTAAAAATGTGAAAGCATTGGCGCTGGAATATCAAAAGGCAAATCCTGGCCAATATGCTATTAATCGTGATCAATATTTGCGCCGTATTGAAGGTATCATTGTTGGAGAAGATCCAAAGCAAGGTTTTGTTGAAAATGGACAGTTTTACCATCCTGAATTGAAGATGCAGTTTCCTGTGCCAAGTGGTTGGCAATATGAAAATTCGCCAGCTCAATTCCAGATGGCACCTAAGGACGGGAAATCCATGATGATTTTTACCATGGCCGAAGGGAAGACCTTAGATGAAGCCTCAGCAGCAGTAATAAAAAATTACAACTTGCAGGTTTCTGAAAATAATAAAGTAACGATAAACGGGAATCCGGCTATTGCCTTAATATCAACCCAGGCTGCGCAAGCACAGGAAGGTCAGCAACAGCAGGCACAAACTCCTGAAACGACAACTAAAGTGGCTACCTGGCTTATTCAATATGGTGGAAACATATATGCCATGCATGGTGTGGCTACTGCTGCCAACTTTGCGAATAACGTAGGGCAGTTTCGCTCCATAGCACAAGGGTTTAAGGCCGTTAATGACGCCAATATATTAAATCGCCAACCTGAGAGATTACGAATTAAAACGGTTCAGCGAAATTCTACATTGAGAGATGCCCTGAAAGATTTCAAAATGCCTGAGGCTAAAATGGTTGATCTGGGCATTCTGAATGGGATGGAATTAACGGATCAGGTGACGAAAGGAATGTTGATCAAAACCTTAGGGAAATAATAATTTAAGTTCTTAATTAAGGTTCATAGACCCTGCAAGGCTTCGGCCATGCGGGGTTCTTTTGTTATATATGAAATGATATAAATAAAAAATGGCTATTCACCAGGAACAGCCATTGAGTAACGTTTTTATTGAAACCTGATGCCAGTTTATTTGGCCTCAAATGCAGCTTTACCTTTGTCGAGATATGCGGCAAAACTGGCTGGATTCAAATCGTAATTTTTAGGGGCTACAAGGAGATTCCCTTCGTGGTCAACGATACAATAATGCGGTTGCGCGTTGTTATTATACTTTACAATTTGCAGGTCACCATTTTGTGCTCCAATGGTTTTTTTGACTTTATTGTCATATGTTGAGGTATACCATTCCGATTCAGGAAGTTCGGTTTTATCATCTACGTATAGAGCCACGATTACAAAGTCATTCTCCAGGCGTTTCAATACTGCGGGGTCGGGCCATACTCTTGCTTCCATTTCGCGGCAATTAACACAACCATGTCCTGTAAAGTCAATAAATACGGGTTTGTTTACCTTTTTTGCGTAGGTAAGGGCTTCTTTATAGTCGAAAAAGCCATCCAATCCGTGTGGCAAATGAAAGAGGTCGGCATATTTTTTGGCTTCACCCGATGCAGGCTTTGCAGCGGATGTTTGATGCTTGGTTAGATCAAAATCAATGGTCGACTGAGGCGGCAGGTATCCGGCCAACGCTTTCAACGGAGCGCCCCACATGCCGGGCACCATGTATATAACAAAGGTGAAAGTGATGATAGAAAGAATCAAACGGGGTACACTCACTTTTTCTGTCACAGAATCGTGTGGTGTGCGGATTTTTCCTAAAAGGTAGAAGCCCAGCATACTAAATATAACGATCCAGAAAGCAAGGTATACTTCTCGATCGAGTAGGCGCCAATGGTATACCTGGTCCGCAATACTGAGGAATTTAAGGGCTAATGCCAGTTCAAGGAAACCCAGTACAACCTTTACAGTATTAAGTCATCCACCAGATTTTGGCAGGGATTTAAGCCATTGCGGAAACAATGCAAATAAGGTGAACGGAATGGCAAATGCGGCTGAAAAAGCGGCCATGCCTATAATGGGTTTTACTACTTCACCTCCGGCCGAAGCTACTAAAAGACTTCCAACAATAGGTCCGGTGCAAGAAAATGAGACCAAAACCAGCGTAAAGGCCATGAAAAATACTCCTGCATAGCCCCCCCGATCTGCCCGGGCATCCATTTTATTGACAAATCCACTGGGCAGAACAATTTCGAAAAGCCCCAAAAAGGACAATCCGAAAACAAAGAATATGGCGAAAAACAATAGGTTCGGGAACCAGTGCGTACTAAGGAAGTTGGCAAAAGCAGGACCATTGATCCGAGAAACTACAGTGCCAATCAAGGTATAGATCAGTATGATCGATAATCCATAAACCAAGGCTTTTACTTTACCGTCTTTTTGATGGGTGAAGTAACTCACCGTCATAGGTATAATCGGAAAAACACAGGGAGTGAGTAAGGCAACCAAACCGGATAGAAACGCAGCCAAAGCAAAGCCCCATAGCGACTTGTCGTCGGTGGTTTCGTCATTGTTGGAGAGCTCTTGAACAGTAGATACCGCTGTGGATGAGTCGTTGGTGGATTGAGGTATCGAATCAGTGGCCTCATTCGATGGATCTGTCGTAGCCAAAGTATCTTTCTGGATGGCAGGTGTTTTATCGGCGGCAAGCGGTGTTTCGGTCGTGGCAACTGAAACTACCTTAAGTCCCTTAAATTCGAAATCCTGGCTGCCGGGTACACATACACCGTTGGTATGCCGGCAAGTTTGAAATTCAGAACTGCCTTTTATCACAGCCTTGTCTCCAAGTATTTTAACAGTTTGTTTAAAAACCGCCTTGTTATCAAAATAGCGGATCTTACCCTGCCATATCTCGTCAAATTTTTCCTTCGGATTTTGAGGTTTTATCTTACCAATGGCCTCGTAGGATGCGTCGGGTTGCAGTGAAAAAGATGTTGGCATAGGTCCTTCCGCCTCAAATTCGGTAGAATAGATATACCAATCGTTTTGTAAAGTTGCAGTAAAGACAAGATCTACAGTTTCGCCTTTATTCACTTGGTCTTTCGAGAAGGTATATGTCCAGGTAGCCGGTTTTTGAATTTAGATCGGAAGAGCGTCGTGTAGGGAAAGAGTGTAGATC
>CALGRQ010000163.1 GCA_937880795.1 uncultured Dyadobacter sp.
AAAACAAAGAGGGCGCCTCAATTTGAATTTGAGACGCCCTCTATATATCTGAAATAATCGAATTTAATAATCGCCGCCTGCGCCACCGCCGCTGAAACCACCTCCTCCACCGAAGCCACCGAAGCCACCTCCGCTACCGCCCCAGCTACTTCCGCCGCCTCCCCAGTTTCCTGAAGAACCGCCTCCGCCGGAGTACGTTGTATATGGCCAGAATATGGGACCTCCCATGTTGCGCATGCCACCACCACCTCTACCACCGCTATTTCTATTTTTAAACATAATGAATAGGATGATTGCAAAAATGATGAGGAATATCAATCCGGCAGGAAAACCTTCATCCTCGTAGGCATTTCGTGGAGCTGCTTTGTACTCGCCCGTTGCATACTTAAATATGTCGTCAATACCACGATTAAGACCGCGATAAAACATTCCATTCTTAAAGTCGGGAGTTATCGTTTGGGTAATAATCCTTTTCGCAACAGCATCAGGAATTACACCTTCCATACCATCACCGACACTGATAAATATTTTACGGTCGCCAGACGCCCACAATAATACAATTCCGTTGTTTTTGCCTTTTTGTCCCAATTTCCATTCACGCCCTATTTTTAAAGCATAATCGGCAATAGGGTAGTCGCCCGTGGTAGGAACGACCACGATAACAATGTCCGATGAGGTTGAATCATTGTAGGCAACGAGCTTGCGTTCGAGCTCAGCCACCTCGGTTGGATTGAGTTGGTTCGCAAAGTCGTTTACTAATCGGGGAGGGTTAGGTTGCGGAGGAACATCCTGCGCCCAAACCTGCACGAATAGTAAAGAGAGGAGAAAAGAAAAAACAAGGTATTTTTTCATAGTTATTATGAGCCAAACGATATGTCGTCTGGGAGTTCGTTGACGTCGTCGGAGCGATATGGAAAATGCTGTTTTAGCTGTAAACCAGCCTCGCGGATTGCAAGGCAAAGCCCCTGGGTGAATAAATATTCAGAAAAATTGCTACGCAACAGATCCTTCGTGCTTGTCCAAAAACCATCCGGCACTTTTTGATCAATCCCTTGATCTCCAAACACAGCAAACTTCCGGTCTTCATATGCTAAATAGAAAAGAACGGCGTTGTGATCTTGTGTTTTGTGCATTTTTAGAAATTCAAAAACTTCCTTGGTTCGGTCAAGAACATCGCCTGGACATTTTTTTTCTACATGAACCTTTATTTCACCGGAGGTTTCCCGCTCAGCTTCTTGAATTGCGTGGATGATCCGCTGCTGTTCTTCTTCAGAGAAAAAAAGTGAATCGCTTGCCATTTGTGTAGTCGAGATCAGCGGATATCCGCTATGAATAGGATTATTAGGAAAGATCAGGATCATACGACACTCCTGAAAGAGTCCTATGATCCTGCCTATTGGATATTAGAATTGAACGGTTGGCGCTTTTTCAGAACCAGCAGTTGCCGTGAAGTATCCTTTTTGAGAGAAGCCAAACACCCCTGCAAACAGGTTTGTTGGGAAAGTACGTACTTCCTGATTGTAATCCTTAACCACATCGTTAAAGTCGTTACGAGCTACTGTAATACGGTTTTCGGTACCTTCTAGTTGTGCCTGCAATTCTAGGAAGTTTTGGTTGGCTTTCAACTGAGGATATTGTTCTACCGACACCAACAGGCGGGATAGTGAGCTACTCAATTGATCCTGAGCTCCCTGGAATTTTGCGATGTTTTCAGGAGTTAACTGATCTGGGTTGATGGTCGTTTGTGTTGCTTTTGAGCGGGCTTCGATGACAGCCGTAAGTGTGCTTTTCTCAAAATCGGCAGCGCCCTTTACAGTACTTACCAAGTTAGGGATTAGGTCGGCCCGGCGTTGGTACTGACTTTCTACCTTCGACCACGCTTGTTTTACTTTCTCGTCTTTACCCACAAGGCCGTTATATTTACCACATCCGACAAATCCAAGAATTAAAAAAACAGCAATAACTGCAATGAGTCCTTTTGACATATTCGTAAATAGTTTAGAGTTAATGAACTTGGTTCAAAGTTGTTCAAAGCTAACAAAATCTTAAGGAAAAACTACATGACTGGTTGCCTATGCTTACATGATGTACCAACATCTGATAATAGGATAGGCGTAATCGGCTAATTGGCGCCCACCCCGGCCACATTATTCCATTTACCCCAGTTAACCGCAACGTTGTAGTCTATCAAAAAGCTTTCGAAGTACATGGCGCCCCATGTCCAGTTTATATTTTTATGTTGAGAAAGATAGATCGCAGCCTTTTGACGTTCGAGAGAAGTAATGTACCCTGTTGCACCTATTTTTTTCATGATTTCGTTAACTTCAGAATCAGAGGTCTTACCCTTGATCCAGTTCTCGAATTCCTCCTTGTTGTTGAGCCATGCTTGTTGAAAGATATGTTGAATTCCACTGGATTTGAACATTCTTGGTCCAAACCGAAGCAGAGTCCAGTTGAAATAGTCTCTTTGCAAAAGACTTTTCAAAAGTGCTTCTTTCGTTTCCCCGGCTTTACATTCCTTTTGAATGGTATGGTATAGTGTGCGGGGGGATAAATTACCGAGCGACAACCAACTGGTAAGTAGGGAGTCTGTCAGGGCATCAACGGCTGTATTACGTTGGGGTTGATTAGATTCTATATAGGACTTCAAGGAAGCAATGGCCGCAGTTTCTCCTCCATGGGGCAATTCGTCAGCCTGTACATCATCATGAATGAGTTCTTGTGGATCTATACCCAATGTAGGCAACGTGGCGATACTTCCCGCTTCGTATTCCTGTGGAAGGGTAATCTTATCTGGTTCAGGAAAGGGTAGGGGTACATCTATTTGGCCTACTTCTGTTTTAAATTGATCGAATGAAACGGGAAGTTTAGACACTGAAAATGGAAGATCCGTTACTCTGCTGAGTGTACTCATCCAAAACAGTTTGATATCAATGTTGGATATTTTCAGGCTTTTACTCAGCGTGGATTCAATATGTGTTTCTTCGGGGGCAATTTCTTTACTGGTATATATATGTGTTGCCTGATAGTAATCGGCGAGGTCAGCGACAATTTTTTCGGGATCACCAATTCGGACGAGCAAATCGGCTCCTTTTGCACGGAGACGGTTTCGTAAGTCGGTTACCGACTCGATTAAAAATTGAGCCCGGCGAGCGCTTGTTCTTCTAAATCCTAGTTTGGTATTTTGGAACAGACGAGGGTCGAATACATATACAGGGATAACTTCTTTGGCGGTAAGGGTGGCCGTTAGAAAGGCTTCGTTATCATTCAATCTAAGATCATTTCGAAACCAATAAACAATTCGTGGAGACATTGGTAAAGTACTTGCTAAATTATGTGTTGCGGTATAAGTAGAAATTATTCCTTTTGAAACTGATTTGTAAAGGTAAACTCTAAGAGTATCAGATCGGTTCAGAATATATGGGTTTGATTCAAAAAGAGCCTGATTTTTTTGAATCAGGCTCTTAGAATAGTGGTTTAAGGAAGATCAATAACTTAAAATCGTAAATTCTGTTCTTCTGTTTCGCTGATGTTCTTCTTCCGTTTTTGCATTCGGAACAATCAATTCGCGTTCACCATAGCCTTTTGCAGTCATTCGGTCAGCATCTATACCTTTCGAAACCAGATATTCAACCGCAGACTCTGCTCTGTTTTGAGACAAGGTCATGTTATAAGCATCACTGGCTCGTGCATCGGTATGGGAACTCAACTCGATCGTAACCGTTGGATTGTCTTTGAGAATTTGCACCAGTTTGTCCAACTCAAGAGCCGCATCCGACCTAATGTTATACTTGTTTAAGTCGTAGTAGATGTTCTCAAGGACGAATGTCTTATTCAATTCTAGTTTATCTAACTTAATGGTAACCTGAAACGTAGTATCGGTTAAAACTTTATTGAGGAAGATAGGAGGGATTGATTTTCCATCCATGGTGAATGGTTCTCTTTTACTGATATATCCTTTTCTTGTGGCATATAGGACATACGATTTTCCTTCTTCCACAGCTTGTTTTCCAAATTCTCCTGCTTTCGCAGTTGTATATTCCGTGATAGGTGTTTCAGAAGTGTCTGGAAGAATTCGGACAATAGCCGAATCTAGTGGTATAGCGGTCTCGCTTCCATTTTCTAGAACCTGACCAGCCAGGAAGTAACGAACCGTTTTAAGTTTCCCGTCAATGTAGTTGGGGTTTTTGGGATTCATTGGATCGTTCGGATCGTCCTTTTTAGCAATGGTGGTGGTATCCTCTTCTTCGGGACCATAGAAATAGTATATATCATCATCGCCCTTGCCGCCATCTCTGTTTGACGAGAAAAAACCTTTATTGAGGTTTTGATAGAAAACGAGCCCAAAATCATCCTGAGGGCTGTTAAAAGGCAAACCCATGTTTTCGATGGTAATCACACCCTGTGAACGGGTAGCGCTAAATAAATCCAGTTTTCCTAAGCCCGGGTGACCATCAGAAGCGAAATAAAGTTTGCCACCTTCGGCTACGTATGGGAACATATCGTCACCAGCCGTGTTAATGTCTTTGCCCATATTGACCGGCTTGCTGAAACGGCCCGAGGCGTCCATATTGGTTCGGTATATATCAATACCCCCCACGCCACCTGCACGGTTAGAAGCAAAATATAAGG
>CALGRQ010000164.1 GCA_937880795.1 uncultured Dyadobacter sp.
GTACCCACATGAGCATGGGCAGAAATGAGCGATGGAATCATTGTTTTACCCCGCAGATTCACTTTTTTTGAACTTGAAGCTTTTAAGCTCTTCCCGATCTTAACGATGCGGCCATCCTGAATCAGTATATCCATGGATTTACGTGGGGGCGTACCCGTTCCGTCAATCAGGTTCACGTCTTGCAGTAACGTTAACTCTTGAGCGATGCTGTGCTGAGTGACACTTAACGCTAACAACAGGAAACCAGCTTTTATAGGATTCATATATCTCAGAAATTAAGTATCATATCGGGTGAATGCAGCACTATATGAGTTTAAACAAAAAAAGACCTGCATAAATTGATTACAGGTCTTAAATTTATGCTTTTTTGAATTTCACTTTTGAAAGTATCTTTCCGTTGCTTCTTTATCCAAATTGATTTGTTCCATCAGTTCGGGTAGTCCGTTAAACTTTTGCTCAGGCCTGATATAGTGAAGTAGCTCTAACTGTACATCTTCACCATATATTTCCTTATTAAAATTAAAAAGGTGAGCTTCAATGGTTTTCATTGAACCATCTACCGTAGGCCGAACTCCTATATTGAGCATTCCTTCAAATTTTTCATCTTTATAGGTGGCTCTAATCATATAGGCTCCGTTTTGAGGAATTAATTTATAGGACTCTGCCGGATGCACATTGGCTGTGGGAAATCCGATCGTTCTCCCCAGTTGTTTTCCTTTAACCACAGTACCTGAAATGGTATAAGGACGGCCTAATAATTCATTGGCTTCCGCAATGTGACCTGTTAGAAGGGCTCTTCGGATTCTGGAAGAGCTAATGGCGAGGTCGTCCACGTCTTGTCTGGAGATTTCCTCTACTTCAAATCCGTATTGAGAACAATTGTTCTTCAAAAAATCAAAACTCCCTTCCCGATTTTTACCAAATCGGTGGTCATATCCAATGACTAACTTTTTGGTTCCAATTTTTTCAACGAGTATTTGTTGTATAAACGCTTGGGATGTTAGTTCGGAAAAGGAGCGGGTAAATGGTATAATGGCGAGATGATCAATTCCCAGTTCCGCAAATAACTCTATTTTTTCTTCAATGGTCGAGAGTAATTGCAAGGTTTGACTGTCCTCTGCCACCACTGTACGCGGGTGTGGCCAGAAAGTGAGAACCACGGTTTCTCCACCCGATTGGTGGCTTATTTCCTGAAGTCGGGACAGAATTTTCTTATGTCCTATATGAACACCATCAAAAGTTCCGCTGGTTACGACAGCGTAGTCTAGTCGTTGAAAGGAATCGAGATTATGGTAAATTTTCATTCGTCAACAGCTAGATTCAATTCCATTCTTTTCTTGAATATAAAATCAGTCAGATCCGATGCATTTTTAATTTCAAACGAACCGATTCTGGTTCTGCATAGCACGCTAAGATATGCTCCACTTTGTGCAAGTTGTCCGAAGTCGCGTACAATACTACGAATGTAGGTGCCTTTACTACATACTATTCGAAAATTTATTGTCGGGAAGTTAGTTGCATCAATATCAAATGCCGAAATCTCTACAACTCTTTTCTTGATTTCAGCTGTTTCACCACGTCGTGCCTTTTTATAAAGACGCTCTCCATCTACTTTAACAGCGGAATAAATGGGTGGGATTTGCTCAATTTGTCCAAGAAATTGCTGTCTTGTGGCTTCCAATAGTTCGGGAGTGATATGCTCAACAGGGAATTCTGCGTCGAACTCGGTTTCAAGATCTATGGATGGCGTAGTTTTGCCTAGCACAAATGTCCCCGTATATTCTTTTTCCTGGGCCTGATAGCTGTCAATTTGCTTGGTTTTTTTTCCTGTGCATAATATCAGCAAACCGGTTGCAAGGGGGTCTAATGTGCCTGCATGGCCAATTTTTTTAAACTTGCAAGCCCGTTTAAGTTTATTGGCTACATCGAAAGAGGTCCATGTTAATGGCTTGTCAATCAATATAACTTCACCTTCATCCGGTATATTATTTTCGGTATTCAATGTTTTTGTTTTTAATAATACCACATCCCTATAAGATACAGGAGAGGTATTGAAATTATGATAAACTATGAAATAAGAAACCACAGAGTTGGTCCCTGTGGTTTCTTATAAAAACTGTATAAATCTTATACCACGTCCAACTTGTAACCTGAGGCTAATAAGCCTAACAAGACTAAACCAAGAATAATTCGGTAGTAACCAAAGACCTTAAATCCGTACTTGGTAACAAAACTGATAAAGAATTTAATGGCAAGCATCGCTACTACAAATGCTACGAGATTGCCTAACAGTAATACTTTAATATCTTCTGACTGAATCGTATCGTATGTTTTTAGCAATTTGTAACCACCTGCCGCAGCCATGGTTGGTACAGCCAGGAAGAAAGAAAACTCAGCGGCTTGTTTACGAGAAAAGCCTTGTAACATTCCACCAATAATGGTAGAAGCCGAGCGGGATACACCGGGAATCATTGCGATACACTGAAACAATCCGATTTTGAATGCATCGAAATAAGATATTTCGCGCTCAGATGTTTCATCGTTGGCGATTTTATCTATAAAAAGAAGAATAATACCGCCCACAAGTAGCGAAACAGCCACTACTACGACGTTTTCGAGCATAGAATCAATAATGTCATTCAACAGAAAACCCAAGATAGCCGCAGGGATAAAGGCTACAAAAAGTTTAAAATAGAATTCTGTTGATTGAAAAAAGCGTTTCCAATAAAGTACTACAACCGAGAGAATAGCCCCGAATTGAATATTTACGGTAAACATTTTAGTGAATTCCAAATGGCTAATCCCCATGAACGAGGATGCAATGATCATATGGCCTGTGGAAGAAACGGGTAAAAACTCTGTAATACCTTCAATAATTGCTAATATAATAGCCTGCCAAATACTCATGAATCAGTGGGTTTACGTAAAATAGCCCAAAACTCGATGATAAAGCCAGTGATGACGATCAACGGCCCAATGGTTAAACCCAGCACACCAAAGCCAAATTCTTCGGTATCAAATGTCATAAGAAGAAATCCACCAAGAATAACCGCCAAGCCGATGAGCATGGTCG
>CALGRQ010000165.1 GCA_937880795.1 uncultured Dyadobacter sp.
GACAGGCCACAGATGAGATTGGCACCCTCATTAAGATCGAAGCTTCTGAAATCAAGACGCAGGAGGCCATTGCATGCATTCCGGGAACTAGCTTTTCCGTCAAAAATTTATTTTTTAACGTTCCTGCTCGTAGAAATTTTCTAAAATCCAATGCCGTAGAAATGCGTCATGTATTGGATGAGTTCCAGCGCATCGCTCTCGCGCATCCTGACGTAGCATTGAGCCTACATCATAACGATACCGAGGTTTTCAATTTGCTCTCGGGCAAGTTGGTTCGCCGTATCATTGACATATATGGAAAAAGTTATCGGGAACAGCTCGCTTTTTGCCAGGAGGATACTTCCTATATCACCGTTCGCGGCTATATAGGTAAGCCAGAGTTTGCTCGCAAAACACGCGGAGAACAGTTCTTCTTTGTCAATAACCGCTATATCAAGCATAGCTATATGCATCATGCGGTAACCAGTGCTTTTGATGGTACCATTCCCGAAGGTAACCATCCTTTCTACGTTCTTTTTATCGAGATTGACCCGGCGCATATCGACATCAATATTCATCCTACGAAAACGGAGATCAAATTTGACGATGAACGCTCTGTATATGCCATCATTATGGCTGCCGTAAAAAAGGCAGTAGGGGTATATAACCTATCACAATCTATTGACTTTGAAGAAAATATTAATTTTTTAAGTCCGGCACCTTCCGAAACTAGTCCGAGTATTGCACCGCGTACGGTGATGCCAGACTGGGCTGCACAATCTAAAAAAACGGAGTCGGGTCGTTCCAAATCCAATCTGACGAGCTGGAATAAACTTTTTGAAGGTTTACAAAATACCGAGGACAGAACCCGTGAACTCGCTGCATTCGAGACCAACACGATTTCGTCCTCTTCCTCAAGGCCCCAGGAGCAAGCCATGACCGTGGCCAGCAAGGTAAACAGGATGGCTTCTGAAACCATTGCAGCACCCGAAAGTGATGCCGTAACATTCCAGCTCCACAATCGGTACATTCTGTCTCAGGTGAAAGACGGGATTATGCTAATTGATCAAAAGGCGGCATACGAACGGATCCTATACGAGCGGTACCGAAAAATGCTTACCAACCGGAATGGAGCGTGTCAACAATTGTTGTTTCCAAAAACAATTCGCCTGACGCATTCAGACATGCAGCTGGTTCATGAAACAAAGAAAGAAATCCGAAGCCTCGGGTTTGAGTTTGATGAATTTGGAGCCAATGAACTCATCATACGTGGTATTCCCGCGGATTTGCCCGAGGAAAGTGAACAAGACCTGTTTGAAGAGCTTATTGAACAGTTAAAACAAAGTTATTCTGATCTTAAACTGAATAAACCAGAAAGCCTTTCCAGATCCCTTGCCAGGAGGTTTTCGATACGCTATGCGGTAAAATTATCCCTTATGGAAATACATACGCTCATAGATCAACTGTTTGCATCCACCGATCCCAACCGGACACCTAATGGGGATCCAATTATCGTACTATTAACGATGGATAAGCTGAGCAGTATTTTTAAGGGCTAGGTAAACAAAAACAGAACGAAAAAAGTTATATACGAAAATCCACCGATACTAATTTTAATATGCTAGCAATTACCCCTACGGTAAGAAACTTACTGATTCTGAATATTGCTTTTTACATGATTGATAAATTGGTTCTGAGCCTCTCCAACGGGTTTGCATTGATGCCTTTGCTTTCCCCTTCTTTCATGCCGTATCAATTCGTAACCTACATGTTCCTGCATGCCGATGTAGGGCATTTGTTTAGCAATATGTTTGGACTATTCATGTTTGGTCCACTTTTGGAACGCATGTGGGGTTCTCAAAAATTTCTCTTTTTCTATTTTTTCACGGGTATAGGAGCCGGGCTATTGTTTTCTGGTATCGGTTATTTTGAAAACGTTCAGCTGAGAAACGCTGTTGAACTTTATATACAATCTCCATCGCCAGATGCTCTTGCCGACTTTTTCAGCAGACACGCCAAAGGTTTGTACGATGCCAATTTGAGCTTTCTAAATAAATTTGAAGGGGATCCGACCAACATAACTTACATCAAAGAAAGTGCCGACTTCGTTACGAACTGGCTTAATAGAGAAATAAATATCCCCATGGTTGGAGCTTCTGGGGCCATTTTTGGTATTCTGATGGCATTTGGGCTGTTATTCCCTAACACAGAGCTCTTTATGCTCTTTATACCTTTCCCTATAAAGGCTAAGTATTTTGTTACTTTTTACGGATTATTCGAATTATATTCAGGCATAAAAAATGCTCAGTCTGATAACGTTGCACACTTTGCCCACGTTGGAGGAATGCTATTTGCATATATACTCTTACGCTACTGGCGTACCAAGAAAACAAACTTCTATTAATCAATGAGCAATATTATAGACGACATTAAAAGGGAGTTCGCCAAATCAGAGAATTCGCTGGTCAAAATCATTTTGATCAATGCGGCTGTTTTTTTAATTCTATTGGTTGCCAAGATCATCCTTACACTATCTCAGTCGGCCGGAATTTATGCCTGGATCTTGAATTTACTCCAGCTTCCAGCCTCCACAACCGAGTTGGCGTACCGCCCATGGACACTAATTACCTATTTTTTCACCCATGATGATATCTTTCACATCCTCTTCAACATGCTTTTCCTGTATTGGTTTGGCAAGTTGGTAGACGAATATTTGGGTGCCAAGCGAGTTATAGCATTGTACATGCTCGGAGGTATATTTGGTGGCCTTATTTACATCGTTATATATAATCTTTTACCGTACTTCCAGCCACATCTGGCTCAATCCAGAATGCTAGGCGCTTCGGCAGCGGCATTTGCCGTGGCAGTGGGCGCTTCTACATTGCTACCCAATTATACTTTTAATCTGATTTTTTTAGGACCTGTCCGGATAAAATTTATTGCACTGTTTTATATTATTTTATCCTTGGCACAAACAGTAGGTCCTAACGCAGGCGGTAACCTGGCGCATTTGGGTGGCGCATTGGTGGGATACTTTTTCATCAAATTGTTGCAGAATGGCACCGACATGGGTAAACCTATTTATAGCATTATGAACGGCTGGAAACGCCTTTTCAGAAAGAGACCTGCCATGCAGGTTACTTATCGTGAAAAGCAAGTATATCGGAGTACAAAAGTTTATTCATCTGCTGCGTCCTCAGCTCCTGTTGAAGTGCCTGATCAAAGAGAAATTGACTCTATTTTGGATAAAATATCTAAATCAGGATACGAAAGTCTAACCAAAGAAGAAAAACAAAAACTGTTCAAAGCAAGCCAACAAAAATAAAAATCAAATTGATTACCTATTTGATTAATTTTGTGCAGGTTTTGAGATTATAGGTATCTCTCAAAACCAATATATAATAGTCTTGAATATGCTTATAACACCAGGGAAACTGCTCGCTAAAATTAATTCACCGGAGGATTTACGAAAGTTAGATCGTTCACAACTTCCGCAGGTTTGTAATGAGTTGCGTCAGTTCATCATTGATAATGTTTCCGTTTACGGTGGACATTTTGGTGCCAGTCTCGGTGTGGTAGAATTAAGTGTTGCACTTCATTATGTATTCAATACACCCGACGATCAACTCGTTTGGGATGTAGGACACCAAGCCTACGGACATAAGATTTTAACAGGTAGACGGGATAATTTTCATACAAACCGTACGTATGGCGGGCTTTCAGGTTTTCCCAAGCGCAAAGAAAGTGTATATGATGCATTCGGTGTAGGGCACTCCTCTACATCTATATCCTCCGCACTAGGGATGGCCGTTGCATCTGCCCTGGATAAGCATTACCAACGTCAGCACATTGCTATAATTGGAGATGGCGCGATGACCGCCGGTATGGCATTTGAAGGCATGAATCATGCGGGTGCCACAGATTCCAATATGTTGATTATCCTGAACGATAATTGCATGGCCATTGATCCTAATGTAGGTGCCTTAAAAGAATATTTAACCGACATCACCACCTCTAAGACCTATAACAAGTTTAGAGACGATGTTTGGAATATGCTTGGTAAAATGAGCAATTTCGGCAAAAGCGCCCAGGAAATTGTTTCAAAGGTAGAAGGCGTTATGAAAACAGCCATTCTGCGTCAAAGCAATCTTTTTGAATCATTAGGTCTTCGCTATTTCGGCCCAATAGACGGAAACGATATTGGCCATTTAACCGAAGTTTTAAATGACTTGAAAGGAATACCAGGACCTAAGCTTTTGCATTGCCTCACAGTGAAGGGAAAAGGATATGGCCCTGCTGAAAAGGACCAAACGAAATGGCATGCACCAGGTGTTTTTGATAAAATCACTGGTGAAATAAAAAAGAAAACCTACGATACTCCACAACCACCCAAATATCAGGATGTATTTGGACATACTCTCGTGGAACTGGCGGAGGTGAATCAGGATATCGTTGGTGTAACACCCGCTATGCCCTCTGGCTCATCGCTTAATATTATGATGGAAGCCATTCCTGATAGAGCATTTGATGTAGGTATTGCCGAACAGCACGCTGTAACTTTCTCAGCGGGGATGGCCACACAGGGTAAAGTTGTTTTTTGTAATATCTATTCCACATTTATGCAGCGTGCATACGACCAGGTCGTGCACGATGTATGTATACAGGAGCTTCCTGTCGTTTTTTGCCTGGATAGAGCCGGCTTAGTAGGGGCTGATGGCCCAACGCATCATGGAGTTTATGATATTGCCTATATGCGGTGTATTCCGAATATGGTTATAGCCTCACCGATGGATGAAAGAGAGCTCCGTAACATGATGTATACTGCCCAGCTACCAAGTTTTCAGAGCGGTGGTGAGGCATTCACCATTCGTTATCCGCGTGGAAATGGTGTTATGCCTAATTGGCGGACTCCATTCCAAGAAGTAAAAATAGGCACAGGACGTAAGATTAAAGACGGATCCGACATTGCTATTTTAACACTTGGGCCCGTTGGTAACTTTGCCAGCAAAGCCACTGAAATACTCGAATTGCAGGGGATTCATGCAGCGTTATACGATATGCGCTTTGTGAAACCGCTCGACGAAAAAATGCTACATGAAATTTTTACCACGTTTGAGCGAGTAATTACCGTTGAAGACGGATGCCTTCAAGGTGGGTTTGGAAGTGCTGTGCTGGAGTTCATGATTGACCATAATTATAATGCCCGCGTTAAAAGGCTTGGTATTGGTGATACAATTATTGAACATGGAGAGCCGTCAGACCTATATAAGGAATGTGGTATTGATACAAATGGTATTGTAAACGTTGTACTTGAACAGCTAAACAGCATGGCTCCTGTGGTACATTAGGCACTACCTTAATTAAGCGCCTCAGACACTATAAAAAGACGCATATTATGGATGCTAGTGAGTATACGAGCATCCTTCCATTATCCAATCGTTATATACCAACGTTAATTACTTATATTCACCAAAAGGTGGTATCCGTTACACTATCTAATGCCATATCAGATTCTCTCATTGGCAGCCTCCCACCCAATCCTATAAATTAAATATACGGCATTGACCAAAATCAATTTTTCTACAATTGATTCTAAGAGTGCAAGCCAACATCCTCGCTGAGCACACATGTGTTCTTTTATATATTACTGAGCTATGCTTCTACGCGTCGTAAATCGATTTAGCCTAAGCTATAATACAGTTTATTGCCCACATTATAACATCTGCATTTTTGATACCACGAGAAGCTCGCATTTTACCTCTATAAGCTGGACCAAATCCAGCTCTTCTCTATATTATTTAATGGTTTAGATAAGGGATTGATTAGAAAAGCCTATGAAGCCATTGTACCTTCTATAGGCTGATAGAGCGTTAATATACTACTAGGAACTGGCTGTACGAAGCTGATACCTATTTCCCAACAGCGGTCATAACACAAAAAACCCCGATCTACTTTCCAGTAAATCGGGGTTTAATAGTATTGTGGCGGCTACCTACTTTACCGGGTTTGATCCAAGTATCATCGGCGGTTCTGGGCTTAACTTCTCTGTTCGGGATGGGAAGAGGTGAACACCAGGCCAATAGCCACCAACAAGGTCGTTTGTTGGTCATTCAACAATTTCTTTGAGTTCTATTCTTCGCTTGGTTATCGCTA
>CALGRQ010000166.1 GCA_937880795.1 uncultured Dyadobacter sp.
TAGATTGGCTCTCCACCTCCTAGCGTAGTCACCTCGTTGGTGAATGTTGACAAAGTTGCCTTCACACCATATTGTAACTCGCCAATCGAATTGTCATAACCTACACCAATTTCCCATCCTTTGTTCATCATTTTACCGGCATTCGACCATGGTGAATTAGGGTAACCCAATGTAGATGGCAATGGAACGATCAACAACATGTTGTCAATTTCTTTGCGGAAATAATCAACTGCTAAGCTTAACTTATGATCGAAGAATCCTAAGTCAATACCAAAATCTGTTTGTTTAGAAGTTTCCCACTGCAAGATCGGGTTCCCAATGCTAGACCGGCCCGCTCCCAAATAACTTGTTGTATTGTTTCCAAACAAGTAGCGACCGTTGTTACCATATGTAGACAAGTATGCACCGTTACCTACATTCTGGTTTCCGATCAAACCATAACTTGCACGAATTTTACCTTCTGACAACCATTTCAGGTTGGCGTTTTTCACGAAATCTTCGTTTGTAAAATTCCAGGCTGCTGAAACAGATGGGAATGTTCCCCAACGGTAATCCTTAGCAAAACGAGAAGTTCCATCACGACGAATGTTAGCCGTTAACACATATTTTCCGCCATACGAATAGCTCACACGACCAAAATAAGAATTCATGGCATTCGAATAGGTATAACCCGATACTTGTGGGTTTATAGTAGCTGCGTTAATGATACGCATGTCCTCATCGTTATTCACGATACCTTGTCTCGATGCACCGTAATCCAGTCCTTTAGTAAGTTCCGCAGAAATACCCGCTAGTGCCGTCAAATGATGCTTACCCCATACCTGATCATAGGTAAGTGTATTTTCCCAAAGGAAGTAGTTAGACCAGCTAGAATAGTTGCTTATCGTATTGAAGTTAGCGTAGTCATATCCATTTAAATGGTATTGTGGAGTAAAGCCTTTTGAAATTCCACGTGCAATATCAATACCTACATTTGAACGGAACTTAAGAGGTTCCAAAATTTTAACTTCCAGGTTAGCTCCTCCTTTTAGACCAATACCTTCCCAAATGCTCTGACGCATACGCTCAATTTGAGCAACAGGGTTCAGTTTGTTAGAATATAAAATACCTGAGTACTTTGAGAATGGATTACTCGCATCGTATCCATTCATGATTTGCTGGTAGAACGAAGGAATTCCTGTAAGGTTGTTACGATAAACCGGCGTAATAGGGTCAGCAGTCATTGCACTGAAAATTGTTCCACCGTATGGGTTGTTTTCGTCAATGTTGCGACGGCTTTCGTAAATCACCGCGAAGTTGGTTCCCAATTTCACGCGCTCGTTAATTTCAGCATTTACATTGTTTCTCCATGAGATACGTCTGTAATCAGAACCTTTAATAATTCCTTTCTGATCCATATAACCCAAAGAAGAAGCAAAGTCTACTTTCTTGCTACCGCCAGATACGTTGATGTTATAACTCTGTACCGGAGCGTTCTTTTGCGTAATTTGCTTCCACCAGTCTGTTCCACCTGCACCTGTATTTGCATTCACAAAATTAAGTGCCTCTTCTTTCATAGACGGCGAAATTGGCAAAGTTGCCCCAGCAGCTGCCGCAGCACGGTTTTTGTAGTCAATAAACTCCTCTGCGTTCAACATATGTGGACGTTTCCAGGGAGACTGTAAGCCGTAGTAACTATCGAAAGAAACGCTCACTGCATCTCTTTTTGTACCTTTTTTAGTGGTAATAATTACCAAACCATTGGAAGCACGAGAACCGTAAATAGCGGCAGCAGATGCATCCTTATGTACATCCATCGTTTCAATGTCATTCGGATTCAACCAGCCAATACCTGTTTGTGGAAGTCCGTCAACAATATAAAGAGGCTCATTAGAACCGTTGATCGAACCGATACCCCTGATACGTACCACACCGGCAGAACCTGGGCTACCGCTGCTTTGAGTTACCATCACACCAGAAACTTTTCCTTGTAAAGCATCTGATGCAGTACGAATAGGCATGTTTTTAATTTCGTCGCCTCCAATAGAAGCCACAGCACCTGTAACGTCTTTCTTGCTTACAGTTCCATAACCAACTACAACCACTTCAGAAAGTGACTTCGCATCTGACGCAAGCTTTACATCAATAATCGAACGGTTCGCTACCGGTTCCTCGGTAGACACGTATCCGATGAAAGAGAAAATCAGCGTTGCATCCTCAGCTACATTCGATAACTGATACTTTCCATCTCCATCAGTACTTGTTCCATTTCCTGAACCTTTCACTACCACACTGGCACCTGGTAAGGCTTCACCAGTAGTAGCGTCAGTTACCGTACCGCTCAATGAGATTGCGTTGTTGCTGACGGAAACCTTAAACTGTTTTTCAAGGGATTGAACCTTGCGTGGATCGGCAGCCTTGGGGTGCCCTTCGGTCAATTTTGCCATTGCTATTTGCTGCGCGGAAACGGAAAATCCGTTGTAGCAGCAATGCAGCATGATGCAGAGTGTAAAAATAAATCGCTTCATAAATTAATCTAAAAATTAGGTTGGGTTAAATGGTTCATTTGGTGAATTAGTTGTTAAGAATTAGTAATAAAATTTCAGGCAATATTCCCTGTATTACCTGTATTGGTACGTTACCGTTATCAAAGAGTAGCTTTTTTTACCAAGAATATAAAATCCTACTCCACTTTAACGACTATCCACTTAATACTTCTTTAATTAGTATTACAATATAACTAATTATCCATACTTTATAAAATAAAATATTAAGTTTTGGGGGCGCAAATGTCCTAACGAAATACCTTAACTACAAACAATTGGAAAGAAATTTCTATTTAAGCGAGTAGCTGGTACGCGTAGGTGGTACTTTTAACTAATTTTTACGCAGTAACGGACCTCCGGATACTATATCATAACAACAAGCGCAACCAGATTTACAATGAAACACGGCCATATCGAACGTATAGAGTTCGATATGGCCGTGCCTGTTTATACCCAATAAAATACCATAACCTATTAGGTTTTTCCTAAACCAGATTACGGTACCTTGACAAATTTGGTAGTGATAATATTTTGCCCAATCTGATACTGAACCACATAATTACCTACCGGATAATTAGCCACATCAATGTCGAGCTGCTTGGTTTTCAAAGTACTATTGCTATACATAACCTTGCCATTTACATCGGCAATCTGCAAGGTTGCGCTACCAGACTCTATAACATATTGTAAATCAACACTAAGCCTATTTACTACCGGATTAGGATACAGAGAAATAATGGACTCATTGATGTCTTCCAAATAATTTGTGCCCGCAGCAATTCTGGAAGCAGCAAATACGTCAGCCTTTTGTGTGGTCATAGGCCCCCAGTTTGCATTGGTGAATGCTCTTGCAACAATGGTATGCGAACCGCCCGGCAATATACCCGGTGATGCTGACGAATATAAGATCGCGTGAGGAGCTATAACACCATTATCTCCCATTGGATCAGTTCCATTCAGGGTATAGTATGTTTGAGTCCCGGTATTTGGATTGCCAATCGTCAATAGCGTATTGTTGGTTGTGATCGCGACGGGTTGTAACGTGTGCGTTAACCCAAAATTTTCCCAATTCTGCAAATTGTATTTTACTCTTTCCGGAAGC
>CALGRQ010000167.1 GCA_937880795.1 uncultured Dyadobacter sp.
CAGGCATATAGCCCATCAGAAGTCAATAATATATGTTGCGTATATGAAGTTGTTGACGACCCAGCCGTGTATTTCAAAGGTATACCACCAATTGCGAATTGGGGAGCTTTAATTTCTACTGGTGAATATAAATGCCCTGCTCCCTGATCTGAATAACTCCCTCCCGCCGGATTTGCATGCGAACCCCATACCCAAAATGATCCATCACGTTTTCTGACACCATTCGCATGATAAGTACTTACGATATTATCATATTCCAGCGTGGCAGGATTATTCGAGAATATATAAGCATTGGAATAATCAGCGCTTGGGCAGCCACCTAATGGAGCTGGACAGACCTGAGAAAACGTATTTCCTACCCACAGGAAACTTAACAAAATAGACGATAAGATAAATTTAAGTTTCATAATAATAATATTTAAAACGCATAACAATCAAAACACATTAAATAAAGTATTAATTAACCACAACAAATAACTCACTTGGCATGATATTTTAAACAAAAATTGATTAAAATATCACGAAATTAATTTCACGTATAGACTTACTATAATCAAAAAGTAACATGTTCATTTACACCATAAATCACATTAAATAGATTCTAAAAATTAACATCACTGTTAATTGTACAAACCCAATTAAATACCAATACAACTACACGCATTGACATTAATATTCTGTCATAATAAGTTTATTTTATATTCTATAAACTGAATCACCAAATAAGGTAGAATAACCATAGAACATTATACACAAAGCCCGAATTAAGAACAAACAACTACCTCATTATAAGACAATTAACAACCAAAAAGAAGTACAAACAACCAACCATCACCCACAACAAACACGCCTTTAATTAGATACTTTTTTAAAATAAAAAATAGTACAAATGTAAAACAAACTACCCTCTACAAACCTTTTCACCAACAGACACAAAAACTAAATTAATAAAAATAACATCCTTCAAAATTTTCACATTCAAAAGAATATAATTGCCACATGATTTAATGAATATTGTAGTAGTTAAACTACAATATTCAATCATAATCCAATACTACACCCACATTATGTATTAATATTTTCAAAATTAAGGTAGAAAAGATTTATCAATTAATTAGTGATATATTTTCATGAATATGTAGACTACAAAAACCCCTCAAATCATCACTTTAAATAAAAATAATATCATTTACACGCACTGCTATTTTTGCTACAACAACACATATTTTTTTTAGCAATGCACCTTAGCAAGTCCTATATTTTAAAGATGTTAATGATGTATTGATAAATCCCAGATGTTGCTTTTTTATCAATACCTTCTTATTTTTCTAAGCAACAGCAACGTAAGAGTATGAACATAAGGCTACGCCGTGCGTATAACCACACAGTTAATCAGACAGCCTTCGAAAATTGGATTTTAATTGGTATCAGCAGGATCTAACTGACTCTGCTACTTACACTTTTGCTTCGTACCACACACCCGTAATTTCTTTCCCTTGTTTGAATTAGAAATTGTATTCAACTAAAAGCATTGAATATTGGCATGGAAGATCTTAGCCCATCTTCACAGATATGACATACTTCGCTTTACAACATAAATTATCCCCAAGTGAATAGGTTGCCAAACTGTGTTCGTATTGATGTAATAACTATTGGAGGAAACAGGACTTAACGCAAGACGGAAGGTATTATATCGTTTGATTATCGAGCAATATCGCTCACGAACCCGAAATGGGGTAATTACTATGATCAACCCACTCTGGTTTACGGGAGACTGGCAGAAATATCAGTTTATAAGGTAGCAGGTAGGTGACGCACTCTATATGAACCACCATACCTACCTCCATGCACCAAAGTCATCCGCAATAGTAGCCATTCTCAAGCTCTTTCAAAGTCGTACACGCTGGATTTATCAGGAATATCTCCTCAATAACTATTACGAATCACAATTATCATAAATCCTTGCCACACTACTGCGTATATACCGCGGTATTAAAGATAAATATCCGTCGAATAGCTGGTTTGGGGATCATTATATGCGACCCTGAGCGAGGTAAAGTACCCATGAAGGTTGCTAACCCTTCGTTTCACGCTCGGAAACATAAAGCATTTACGGCTTGGCGGTTGAAGTATTTTACCAACTTGGATATCAACAGTTAATCTCCTGAATAGCATAAGTAAATAAAAAACCAACTACTTCCTTTTCTAAAAAACGAAAGTTGGTTATATAATTATTGGATTTGTTTACTACCGCGGCTTTATATTTATATGAACCGTATTTTGCACACACATTAAAGCATACTTGCCCTACGGAATAATTAAGCGCTTTCGATTCACAAGAATCCATAGAACAATAGGCTCCGCATGCAAACACCTTTTCATACATCTAATTTGGCACTAAAAATATATTTCCATCTGGTTACAAATTCACATCCCCCGTGCGAACAATATGGACAAAATTTCGTCTTAACATTGTAGAAGACTCAATCAGATTATAGACATAGTTTAACTTGCCAAAACGTTAAGCTACCATTTGATACTATTGCCATATCCATGTTCGATTAACTTCGTAGTGCAAGTATAGGCCAACGCTAAACACAGCTAGGACAAAAATATTACTAGCACGACTATACAAATCAACGAATTACTAAACCAGACCTTCATATAGTATTTCGAATACTTATCTAAACTATAACAGCCGCGTAAGCAATAGTATTTATACCAATATACTTGCCTTTTACGGCAACTGACACTTTTAGCAAAAAGAGCCAGAACATACACATAACCCTACGACTAGCCGGCAAAATCAAAAGTTTAAAGGCAGGACCTTCGTTAACAATCAAAATCTTCTACATAACCCTCATGTACGCAGATAGCTATACGCAGCATTTGCAATAACCAGCCATTTAAATCTCAATTTGCAATTTTGCCATTTTCATGATATCGATAAATAGCTAATGATAACCATCAACCATTGGGTAAACCCCGCCCCACTGGGTTTCTCTCCCGATACTATCCATGGTGTCTAAAGTATAAAAGGCGATGCTACAATTACTATTAAAGGACTAAACAACCATCAACAAATGTTGAGAAATAAAAAAACCAACCATAAACTTATTTTAATATTAGTATCAGTTTCTTTCAAACTACTTATTGTCGAAATAATACATATATCGCATTCTGTACACTTATAAAACTTACAATCATGTTTATAATTTCCCTCTTAGTCCACTACTCCTACTAAAAAACTAAGCCTGAAAAAAAATAGAAATAATTAAGTATCCGATGGTTTCTCAATGCAAAGATAAGAGAGAGCTGGATGCCCGGTTTTATATAGTAACGCTAAAATTAAGAATCGGTAGAAATAATTGTATTGAAGTAGTTAAGTTCAAATATTTTTATTACCATTGAAAAAAACTTGACCTACTAGATCTAAATGTAGTATTTTAACCCTTTTGCGAACAATTTTCTACCCTCTGTTCTATCTAGATATACAATCTTTGTCATTATCTAAACAGGTAGATCAACCGCAAAACCACGACAATCGAATTATGAAAAAATTACTAGTTCTAGAAAATCACCCCATCACTCTGAATGGAATTACATCGTTAATCAAAAAGGATTTCGATACTACAGAAGTATATGAAGCAAAGGATTCGGATAGCGCATTTACCATACTAGAACATAACAGTGTGGACCTAATCATACTAAGCGCAAATAGCCATAGTGAAAATTTGATAGATATAGAAAAAATAAGAAACTCAATCCCAGTTGTTCTTTATTATAGAGACTTCAAATCTGCACTAGAAGCCAAGAAAAAGAATAGTAATATATTAGGCCTGCTATCACAACTATGCACCCCCCAGGAACTTATCAAATGCATCACAAACATGGAGCAAAATCAATCGTATTTTTGCGATACCACGTTAAGATATACACTTGAATACTTACTCAAGAGTGAGGAAGAGGCCCCCAAAAGAACTATTAAAATCAGTCATTCGGGAGAATCATTAGCAGCTCTATCCAAGAGAGAAAAGCAGATTAACGATCTTATACTTCAAGGTAAGGGCACCTCAGAAATTGCTACTGCACTTAACCTAAAGATGTCTACAATTAGTACCGTTAAGCATAAGATCTTAAAGAAAATGAAGGTAACCAATGTTGTTGAACTTCTCCGAAAACACAATAAGGATGAGCAATAAACCCCTGTAAGCACTATACAACTGAATCATAATCAGAACGTATTTTGGTATAAAGTTCCCATATAGATGTAAAAATATGGAAGCTTTTACCATTATACGTTCAATCCAATCTTTCTTTCCTTATTTCAAAAGTAACCAAACTCATCGTAGTTTCTTTGCCCAAATACTTACCTACCTTAAATAAGGTAGAAATACCCCTTTCCGCGCTTTTTAAAGTGACATAAATGGTTAAACTAATTAGTAGGTGTAAAGAATATATGAATGAGCGCGCTCTATCTCCACAACGTGTAGCGTCGGTAGATACCTATCGTGGATTTGTCATGTTTCTGATCATGGCAGAGGTTCTACATTTTAGCAAAATCTCTGCAGCAATTCCAGACAGCGCATTCTGGTCTTTCCTGAGCTTTCATCAAAGCCATGTTCCATGGGTAGGATGTTCACTTCATGACCTGATTCAGCCATCTTTTTCATTTCTTGTAGGTGTCGCCCTTCCATATTCTCTTGCGAGCCAGATTGCAAAAAAAGCTAACAACAGCACATTGTGGATTAAGACCCTTCGCAGGTCTCTCATTCTCGTTTTATTAGGGATATTTTTGAGGTCAATGCACCGTGACCAGACCTATTTTACATTCGAAGATACCCTCAGTCAAATTGGACTAGGCTACCCCATCCTATTTGCACTTGCTTTTAGTAGTGAACGCTTACAGTGGACCGCTTTCATTGCTCTACTAGCTGGCTACTGGCTGCTATTTGCAACCTTTCCACTGCCCGGGACTGATTTTAATTGGACAGAGACTGGCTCATCTGCCGATTGGGAGCACAATTTAAAAGGATTTGCTGCCCATTGGAATAAAAACACCAATGCAGCATGGGCTTTTGACCGCTGGTTTTTAAACCTATTTCCTCGATCCGAACCCTTTAAGTTCAATGGAGGAGGTTACAGTACGCTTAGCTTTATACCGACCCTCGCAACCATGATTCTCGGACTTATAGCCGGCAATTGGCTAAAAACGATTAACAGCAGTTCTTTAATATTAAAAAAACTTTACGTAACCGCCGCCATACTGTTATCACTAGCAGTTTTACTTGGCCTAACTGGTTTGAATCCCATTGTAAAAAGAATTTGGACACCGTCCTGGACACTCTTTAGTGGTGCATGGTGCTTCTTATTATTAGGTCTATTCTACTATATGGTAGATTTGAAAAACCTGAAAGATTGGTTTAAGATATTTATTGTCATAGGCTCGAACTCGATTCTTGCCTATGTCATGGTTGATTTCCTCCCAAATTTCATCCATCATTCTTTTGAAATACACCTCGGTAATGGTTACGACCTACTTTTTGGGACACCTTACCGCACACTTTTAAGTGGATTCATCATAATATTCTTTGAATACCTTTTGCTTAGGAGTCTATACAACCGTAAGGTTTTTATCAGAATTTAGATCCTCTGATCCCTATGCACTAGCTTTGTATTGAATTCCATTACTAAAACTGCATGAAATTTTTAAAGTCTGTTCACCACATAGCCATTATCTGCTCTGATTATCAAAAATCTAAGCAATTTTACACTGAAATTCTCGGCTTTGATATTGACCGGGAGGTTTATCGTGCAGAACGTAACTCTTACAAATTAGACCTATCATTGGAAGGAAATTATTGTATTGAACTATTTTCCTTTCCGAATCCACCGCATCGTACCTCCCGGCCTGAAGCCTGCGGCTTACGCCATTTGGCTTTTCAGGTTGACAACATTCACAAGGCCATCGCTGTTCTCAATGCCAAAGGAGTCATTACAGAACCTGTACGCATGGATGAATTCACAGGCAAACAGTTCACATTTTTTTCGGATCCTGATGATCTACCTTTGGAATTATATGAGATTTAATAAGTCTGTTTTGATAAGATTAAGGATGAAGTGGCATGGTTGTTAACGCTTAAAACCACGACTTAGTTTGAACTCAAATATCTGATTTAAAAGTGGGCATGATAAACTAGCGGAAAAGAACAGTACACTATCCCACCCTAAACTTTTTCTCGTTGATTCTAATGGAAAAATTGAGACAAAAGATTTCCGTCCAGCTGTGCTTAATCGGAAGCTAGCCGAGATATTTGGTATAAAAAAGCGATCGTAGTCATTTTCTGAAGGCAGTCAATTTCAACCCATCCTCAATTGTAGGTCGGGATTGCCCTTGTCGGCATATTTATCCCTATAAATAAAAAATCGCCGTCCCTGCTCTCAGGAACGGCGATTCGTGGAGATGCAGGGAGTCGAACCCTGGTCCAGAACAGGGAAACCCTGCGCCTTCTACATGCTTATCCGTGATTAGGTTTTCGAGCCAGACAAGGTTCACGGCGGACCCGCATCTTGGCCTTAGATACTGGTGTCTCGTTGAATTTCCGTATCACTATTTCAACCAGTGCTGATTTGCGACACCCCTGAATCCAACCATCAGCACGTAGGTTGGAGGGATGATGGCATTTGGTTAATCCTCCGGATTAAGCAGCCATGGCGTAGTTAGATTCGCCAGTTATTGTTTGAGAATATTATTTACGGGAGGTACTCTCAACTCCCGACATGCTTACACACAGACTTCCAACCCGCTGTCAATACCGGTCACCCCCATTGTTGTTGGCATTCGGCAGTTTACTTTAAGGTAAAGTATTGTTGCAAATACAGGACAAATGTCTGTTCGCAAAAGTTCAATATAATTTTAAATAAATTATTTGATACTGAATACCAATCGTTTAAAATTCATTTTTTTTGAATTTTGCATTATAATATCCTCAGACGCCCCGTTTCTTTAACTCTAAGGATTGTACGGGATGGTTTGGGGAGGATTAACCATTACCTTGTTCAAACTCCCTTGATATCCTCTCATTCAGACCCGCTTTGCGGTTCAGGCCTTACGGAGTTCAAAATTCCCATCTATAACTCAATACGGGAATCAATCCTAACTGGTGTTGGCGAACAACCTTCTTCTGAAAAGTATCAAAATAGCTATAAGCCTCATTTTTTGTTCCTGATATATTTTGAATATCGAGAGCTAAGGTTCGGTTGTACTTGGCTTTACTTTTCTTCCAGTAAATACGTATATCCGGCCGGAAGTAATCTTTCATTTTCAGTGCAAAACCCTCACCTTCCCGATAAACGGTAGAATTGTTTTCGGCAGAGGCGCTTACATCTATTGGCATTTCACGAAAGCCTCCCACCCACAATATCTTGGTGTTGATGCCCCATGTGCTCTGCTCCCCTGCTTTAAACTCCTTACCACCTGTGAAACTGAAAGTATGCCGACCATCAAAGCGACTTTTTCTCCAGATATCATCCTCGGTCTTATAAGTTGCATGGTATAAAGAGCCTGATAATAGGATATAGTAGCGATCCGTTAATAATTTTTGATACGTAGCCTCTATTCCATAATTTCTTCCCTTTCCGGCATTGTCTAACCCACGGTTAACTTCCATTTCAATCACATTGAGTGCCGAAAAGGTATTTCCTGGACCAAACCCAACTGGCACGTTGAACATCTCCTGCCAATATGTTTCCAATTTTAAACTGCTGTTTTTAGCAAGATTTTTTTGATAACCCAATATGAAATGATGAGACCGGGTCGGGTTCAGATGAAGGTTTCCATCCTGATTTGTCGTACTGTATTTCGCGAGATAAACCTGCGGCAACTGCAACTGACTGTGCAGACCATAAGAAAAGCTCAATTGCTGGTTCCCGTTCATCTGCCATTTAATGGCTGCCCTTGGCTCCCAGTTTACCGATTTTTTCTCCCTTATGTTGGTTTCCAGTTTACTTATCATGGAATGCAAACCAATTTCTGATGTGATCCGGTCCGTGAGCCGCGAAGTCCAATTGATATAGGGCTGTACAAGCAAACCATCAAGTTCCCCTGGTCTATGCCATTCATAGCCATGGTTTGAGTAAATGTCGATTTTATCATATTGCCGGGTGATGAATGCGCCTACACGTAGTTTATTTTTTTCGTTGATTCGATGCGTCAGACTGGTACTCAACGACACCCTCACTTTGGCCAACTCATCCTGATCTGTCAGCGTTCGATTATTTTCTTTCGGTTGAACATGGTAGCTTTCGCGTGTTGTGCTTAATCCCGACGCTACAATAGTGGTGTTCCAGGCCGATTTTCGACCTATTGAAAGGCTGTGCGTAACGCCTCCCGCTCCCATTTTATTTTTGAAAATGATATCCCTTCCATCTTTTTGAAACTCCCAAGTTGTACTGTCTCTTTCTGCTGAAAATACATTTTCACTAATCCCCCCAACACCAAAAATGGTGAATGTGCCTGCCTTTTTCGTAGGTAAATTAATATTGAAAGAAAAATCCTGAAACTTGTTTACTTCACCCCCAAAATCTACTCCCATGGAGCCTAACAAACCCGTGAACGAATAGCGATAATTAGCCAGATAAGAGGCCTTTGATTTTTTAGAAAACGGACCTTCCGCCGCCAGATCTATACCAATTAAACCAACTTGTGCTACAAACTCTGTTTTCTCATCATTCCCTTTTCTCAGGTTCATATCCAAAACACCCGACAACGCATTTCCATATTGTGCAGGAAAAGCTCCCGATAAAAAGTAAGAATTGGATAGTAGTTGCGTACTTAAAATATTAACCCCTCCCCCCGTTGTAGTAGCGCGATCGCTGAACGTGCCTGCATTCGACAAATGGTTCGGATTTACAATTTCTACTCCTTCCAAACGCCATTGCATACCGTTGGGTGAATTACCACGAACAACTAATCCATTGGCCTGATCGTTGGCTGCCGCCACACCTGGAAATGACGTAGCCACACGAGCGGGATCGAGGTATGTGGCTGCATAACGCAAGGTTTGCTCAATGGTAATTTCCTGAACGCCGTTAAAAACACCTGGCCTGTTGGTAGTAACCGTTGCTTCCTGCAACTCCCGACCTGCCATATGAAGTCCAATTTCCTGAACATTTTCCTTTCCCGATTCCAGCAAAATTTCAGGTACGATCAGCGTCTCATAACCCAGGTGCGATAACGTTAAAACATATCGCCCTACTGATAGTTCTGAAAACCGAAAACTACCATCCTTTCCCGATAATTGTCCGGTATCTGACCCAGAAAGACGAATGGACACTCCTTCCAATGGTATACCAGTATCGGTGTCCCGAACAGTCCCACGCAAAGTGGACGTATAGTTTTGAGAAAAAGTATATGAACAGGATAGCAATATCAAAATCAAAATACGGATCATTCGAAACAAGGTATGGTTTAAGGCTGGCATAACAATAGCAGGTAACCGATCGTTTATCTATAACAATAAATTTATCTAACTAAATAGTAAATTCAACAAACAACTTATGAAAACAGCAATAACAAGTCTATTACTTAGCTTATTCCTATTAACAGGCTGTGAAAAAGACAAAGTTGTAGACGACGCCGAATTACCCGGTACTGCTAAAGAATTTATAGAAACACACTATCCTGATGCCACGATTAAACAGGTCGTGAAGGAGCGTGAGGACCTCAGGAATACATACGACGTGATTCTTGACAATCAGGTAAAATTATCTTTTGAAAATAGCGGAGCGTGTTATGAGGCTGAAAGCACAAATACTCTTAAACTCCCCGACTCGATGATTCCAACCAATGTGCTGGAATACGTGGCGAAGAATTATCCCGAAGCATTTATTATTGAATGGGATAAAGATAAAACGGATCAGGAAATAAAATTAAATACCAATGTTGAATTGATTTTCAATTTAAGTGGTGGGTTTCTAAGGGTAGATAAATAGTGATCGCCCTACAAGTTATTTTCTGAGACTAGACAGTCTTACGCATTTTAGGTTCAATATCGCCGTTCACTGATATTTATCGTATTTTTGCAGCTTTATAAAGTAAAATTTCAGTTCATGACTATTCGCGATATAGAATCAGCTTTCAAAACCATACAAGACAATATTTGTGCGGCCATAGAGGATACAGACGGGACCGCCAAATTTCAGGAAGATCTTTGGGAACATCACTCCGGTGGAGGTGGCAGAACCCGACTCATTCAAAATGGTGGGGTTATTGAAAAAGGCGGTGTTAATTTTTCGAGTGTTAAAGGAGAAGTTCACCCACGCCTACGTCAGCAAATGAACCTGAACGAAAATGATGATTTTCATTTCACGGCAACAGGTGTTTCCATAGTGATGCACCCGCGTAACCCACACGTACCTATCATTCATATGAACGTCCGTTATTTTGAACTGAGTAACGGAACTTGCTGGTTTGGAGGCGGAATCGACCTTACACCTCATTACGTAATAGAAGAAGATGCGCGTCATTTTCATCAGGTGCTAAAAACGGTTTGTGACAAACATCACGCAGAATTTTATCCAAAATTTAAAACCTGGGCCGATGATTATTTCTTTATTCAACACAGAAATGAAACCCGTGGTGTAGGTGGAATTTTCTTCGACTACTTGAAACCAAATCAGGATGGTCATGCACAAGGCTTGTCCAAAGAAGCGTTGTTTGCTTTCGTGAAAGAAGTTGGTGAAAGTTTCGCACCGATATATACACACCTCATGGCCAAGTATAAAGATATGCCTCACTCCGATGAAGAGAAACAATGGCAGTACCTCCGCCGCGGTCGCTATGTGGAGTTTAATCTGGTGTGGGATAGAGGAACCAAGTTCGGATTAGAAACCAATGGTCGTACAGAATCAATTCTAATGAGCCTTCCACCTCAAGCCAATTGGGAATATAACTTAATTCCAAAAGCGGGATCCAAGGAAGCAGAAACGCTAAACTGGTTACGTAAAGGTGTGGAATGGGTTTAACCTGGTTTGAACGCCAAAAGCGGTCTGAACCACAAACTGAAAACTGAACAAATCACCTACGAGCCTTTACACAAAGAAAGGCAACTCCCAGGAGGCAGCGGAGTTATAATACAAATGCCCATTGTCTATACGAAGTGGTGATTCGAGGTTATTGTGATATAACTGCCCCGTTCCCAGTCCTTGTGGTAGTTCGTTGTTGAAACTGGCCGTAAACTGTGCAATCGCATTTAATCCGATATTAGATTCCAGCGCAGATGTGATCCACCAGCCAATATTGAGCCTGTTGGCTATTTCAATCCACTCTTTGGTATGCTGAAAACCGCCTAGCAATCCCGGTTTCAGGATAATAAAGGGTGGTTGAATTTTCTTTAAAAGCGCAAATTTCTCCCGATAATCAAAAATACCGATCAATTCTTCATCAAGAGCAACGGGAACCGGCGAAGAGGCACAAACCTCTGCCATCAATTCTAACTGCCCTGCTTTAACAGGCTGCTCAATGGAATGAAGTCCAAATGCAGCCAAGCGCCTCAATTTATCCTGAACGTCCTCCGGAGAAAAGGCCCCATTGGCATCCACCCGTAATGTAATTTCTTCCGGAGAAAAACGCTTGCGTATTGAATCTAAAATGCGCAACTCCTGCTCAAAATCAATAGCACCCACTTTCATTTTTAATGTAGAAAATCCTTGCGCCAGCTTAACCTCAACCTGGGCAAGCATATCTTCATAAGAACCCATCCAAATGAGTCCGTTCATCAAAATCCCCTTTTTGCCAGCAGAGAAATCATTCTTATAGATAACTCTCTCCCCTCCGTTCATATAATCCAACAAAGCGGTTTCTATACCAAAGCGGATCGACGGAAAACATTCCGGGATAACCTGCTCCAATATAATAGAAAGGTTGAATGGAAAAACTTCCAAATCCAGCTCATTAAAGAGAGCACAAATGGATTCCAGTTGTTGTTCAAAATCAGGACGGTCATCTACACTCAATCCGGGTAAAGGGGCACATTCACCATAACCTTCTACACCTGGTTGTTCCTCATCTGTAATTTTCACAAACCACGACCTCCGTTCTGTCATCACCCCACGCGACGTACCTGCTTCCTTTTTAAAAACAAGTGTATGGGGTTGATACGTAATTTTTAACGGCATGATTTATATTGTCAGGTTGAAAGGGGCACAATATTAGCCAAAATTTACGTAATTATGCAGACAAGATGGAACAACCTAATTGGATAAAAACAATATTAACTCCCTTTTCCTGGCTCTATGGCTTCATTACGAGCCTGCGAAACCTGTTGTATGATTTTCAGATTCTTCATGCTGAAAAATCACCACAATACACCATTTCCATTGGAAACATAACCGTTGGTGGAACAGGAAAAACACCTATGACTGAGTATCTTGTACGCCTTTTGCGCCCAACCCAACAAATGGCTATCCTGAGTCGAGGCTATGGACGCAAAACCAAAGGATTTATCCTGGCCAACCGCCAATGTTCCGCCATCGATATTGGGGATGAACCTTTACAGTATTTTGAAAAATTTGGAGAAAATATTACCGTTGCCGTTTGCGAAAAGCGTGTAGTGGGTGGCCAGCAACTTGCCACATTACGACCTAACGTGAAACTAATTCTCCTCGACGATGCCTTTCAGCATAGGGCCATTGTCCAGGATACCGTCCTGCTACTCAACGATTATCATCGTCCTTTTTACAATGATATGCCTTTTCCGGCAGGTCGCTTAAGAGAAACCCGCAGCGGGGCCACCCGTGCCGATGCGATTGTGGTCACCAAATGTCCGGCAGATTTACCAGATTCTGAGAAGGAACAAATCAATAGCCAAATTAGAAAATACGCACGACCAGAAGCTCCCATATTCTTTTCCTATATAAGATATGCCGAACCTTTGTCCTATTCAGGCCATCCTATACAGTTAAACAATGTTAAACTTGTGGCAGGCATTGCCCATCCCAAAACATTTATTGAGCATACAAGGAGCCAAATGAACGTTTTGGAAGAAATAATTTTTCCCGATCACCACAATTACACTTCCAACGACCTGGAAGGACTGATTAAGTACTTAAAAAACGATACTTTTGTGGTAACAACCGAAAAGGATATGGTCAAGCTAAAACCACTGGTTGAGAAAGCTGGCATAGCAGCTCAATTTGCATACATCCCGATTGTCGTTGATTTTAAAAACGACACGTCACGATTTAACGAATGGATTCTGCAAAAGACCAGAAATATCCGCTAAAAACCGGCCGAAATACGTTTTATGAGAATTGCGCTTAGTATAATAATCTTTTTTTGCAGCTTCATTTTTGTTCATCACCAGGCTTCTGCACAGGTAAAACTCCCAGGCGGTTTAAAAATGCCAGGCGGTGGAGGACTTGGTGGAGGTGGCGGCGGCGGTGGTGCTGTACTGGATGATAGTACTAAAAATATATATGGCCCCAAAACCACCCTTCATTATTTTGAAAACGACATTCTAAACAACCGCGATTCCCTTCGTTATTTGGTAGATACATCTCTAACCAACTTCCACAGATGGTCCCCCATCGATAAGTCCTGGGGCAAATTGGTGGATCTTGGAAATGCAGTTACCGCTTCCAGAAATATCTTTTTTCAACCTCGTCAGGATATTGGAACACAACTGGGCATGCGTGCTTATGATGCCTATGCAATCAAGCAGGAAGAAGTTAAATATTTTGACACCAAATCGCAACATACCTACCTCAGCTATATCAATGGAGGAAAGAAAACCTCGCTGGGGAAATTTGGTTATTCTCAAAATGTGCACGCCCGCTTCAATTTTGGGTTGAATTTTGAAAGATTCACCTCCAATAAACAATACGGAGTATACAATACGTTAAGTTCCGGGGCGTTTCTCGGACAAAACTGGACGATGTTAGCCCATGTAAGCTACTTTTCCAAAGACAAAAAATACTTACTTCTAGCACATTACAGACATCTCAATCAAAAAGTGCGTGAGCAAGGTGGTGTTGTTTTCACAGCCGACCCACAAACGGGAATAGTAAATCCTTATCCATATGACGCTGCGGCTCGAATCAGTGATGATGCCAACTCTTGGGAGCGGAGGCATGTATTCCATGTTTATCAGCAGTACAAACTGGCCAATGGTTTTCAACTCTTTCAGCAGGGCGATTTCAGTAGTACAATCAACCGATATACCGACCGGGATATAACCCGAGGAATTGAATACAGTATTTACAAGCAGGTCAATTTTAACCCTAATATCACGCGGCAAGATATCTATTACAAATTGCTAGATACAAAACTAGGGATTAAGGGTTACTACAATGGATTCAACTACCGGGCGTATTTCCGGCCACGGCTATATGGCATGAATGCAAAGGCTCAGGAACCTAATACCGAAGGGATTCCCTATGCTGCTTACCGTACCGGCCTTAAATTTGACAACATTGTGGGCGCATGGGCCGGATACTACCTGAAAGACTCTGCCCAATATTTGACCGCCGAAGCAGAATTGAATCTTTCGGCCAATGTAGAATTCAATTTAAAAGGCGAACTAAATACCAAATGGGGTAAAGCAGGTGCTCAATTGATTCAAACTGCTCCCGATTTATTGACACAAAGATACCTTGGCAACAACTTTGACTGGCGCAATAACTTTGATCCCCAAAAAGTTTTGACCTTCTACGGTTCCATTCCTTTAAAAACCAAAAAAATAGAATTTACACCGGAGGCGCATATTCATCAGATCGTTGATTACATCTATTACGACACCTTGGCTCGTCCTACTCAATTCGATGGACGGTTCGGTTTGTATCGTGTAGGTTTCACGACAGCGAGCCATTTTAAAAAATGGAATTTTGCCGGAATGGCCTATCTATCCGGCACCGACAACAGTGATGTTTTTAAGGTGCCCAACGTTTTCGCAAGTGGGGAAGTTACCTATGATTTCGTCTATGCCAAAGTATTGTATATTCAACTTGGCTTGGCAGCACGGTATCGTTCCAGCTATTTTGCTGATGCCTATATGCCTGTTACGCAGCAATTTCACCGCCAAAATACCAGTCAGGTTCAGGGACGCGTCGTTACCGATGCTTTTGCAAACGTCCGTATCAAACGCGTACGATTATTTTTCCAGATGTCGTATCTCAACATGACCTTATGGGGGACGTCTCCTGATGGATACTTTACTACACCGGGTTACCTGGGGCAAGCAAGAGCCTTCTCATTTGGTGTATTATGGCCACTTTTCGACTAATTTTTTTCATTTCACATGTCTTTAACTACGTTAGGCCTCGAACTTCCGACAGATCCCCGATGGGTTAATATTGCTGCCATGCAGATCGGTGATATACTGATAGACCATGCCTATTGCGAACAAAAAGCCGCTTCTAGCTGTATATCCCTTATAGTACATTATCCCGAAAAAGCAAAACTCGTAGAAACCCTCACACCCATTGTGGCCGAAGAATGGGGACATTTTCAAGCGGTACTCAAAGAGCTTAAAAAGCGGAATATTCCATTGGGACGTCAGCGGAAGGATGAATATGTAGGACAACTCTTAAAACTCGTTCGCAACAAAGGCGATTATGAAGAAGCGTTGCTCGACAGGCTACTCCTTTGTGCACTTATTGAAGCCAGAAGCTGCGAGCGGTTCAAACTACTATCGGAGTCATTGGATGACACCCAATTACAAAAATTTTACCGGGAGCTTATGGTTTCGGAAGCAGGTCATTACCGGACTTTTATTGAACTTGCCGAAGAATACGTTCCTCAGGAAACAGTTCGAAGTCGCTGGAAGGAACTACTTTACGAAGAAGCGAACATCATGCGAACACTCAGCCCCCGAGGCGATCGGATGCATTAATTGAGTCTTCCCTACTCCCCTACACATTCAAACACAATATTCGGATGCAAACCTTCCTTCAACACGTAGCGGCACATATTTTCAAAAATCATCCTGATAATCTCAGCGATGTTACCATCGTGTTACCCACGCGACGGGCCGCTTTTTTTGTGGTGCAAGAGTTGGCCAATGCTGCACAAGAGCCTGTTATGAGCCCAACCGTATTGGCTGTTGACGACTTTGTTGAAAGTATCTGCACTTTAAAAATTGAAGATTCGGTTCATCTCTTGTTTGAATTGTATGAAACGTTCAAAGAAATAGATCCGGAGATTGATTTTGATAGATTTATGGGCTGGGCCTCTGTCTTACTAAGTGATCTGGATAAAATTGATCAGTATTTGGTGGATACCAACTATCTATTCGATTACCTTTCTGAGGCGCGTGCTATTGATCGTTGGCAGGAAAACCTTCCATCCGGCCGCAGTTTACCCAATAGCTCAGGCACTAAACAGTATTTTTCTCTTTTTACAAATATTAAGCAAATATATACGCGTTATAGGGAACGATTGCTGTTAAAAAATAAGGGATATCGGGGTATGGCGTATAGGCAACTCGCTGAAAACCTCGATGAGCTGCTCCTTACCGACTTTCAGAACCAGAAGATATACTTCGCAGGATTTAATGCTTTTACGAAATCCGAAAAACGCATTGTAACGGCACTGATCAAAGCCGGCAAAGCGGAAACCATCTGGGATGCGGACCGATACTATATGGAAGCCAATACAGGTGTAGAGGCAGGAAGAAGCTTGCGCGAATATCAGAAAGACAAGCGCTTTGGGAATGAATGGAATCAAACCACCGACCACTTACTGTCATCGTCTAAAAATATTACCCTATATGGAGTTCCGAATGCAACACTGCAAACAAAGGTAGCCGGGGCCCTGTATAAGGCCATGCGTGCAAACGACGATCCTGAAAATCCGGTTTTGACGGCCATCGTATTAGCGGATGAAAACCTGTTGATGCCTATGCTCTATTCTCTGGATGAAAGCGTCACGGATCTCAACATCACCATGGGACTTTCGCTCCGCAGTTCATTGCTCTATACCCTCATTGACAGCGTATTTGAGCTTCAACAAAACGTTGTGGAATTCAGAAATAAAAGTGGCAACCTGGTACGTGTTCCAAAATTTGGACATAAATCGATCAGCAAGGTTTTAAATCACCCCTTTATCAGGCACTACGAATATGTAATGCTAAAACCGGAGAGCGATGGACAAACCATTATACAAAAGACCCTAAACGAAATAACGCAGGAAAACCGGGTATTTCTAAGTGCCCATGAAATGCAGGAATTGGGTAACGAACAACCTCTTTTCCGAATCCTTTTCAATCACTGGCCTAAAAACAATCCCTCAAAAGTTTTAGCCTCCTTCTATGAGCTTATAGATCTACTTCGCGAAGTGTATAAGGATTACAAAAATGCACTGGAAACGGAGTACTTATATCTTTTCTATACCCTTTTAAAACAGTTTGAGCAAACCCTGGAAGAACGCGGTGAACTCATCACATTGAAGACTTTGAAATCTTTCATGTTTGAGCTCATTCGTCAAACGCGTATCCCTTTCAGTGGCGAGCCTATCAGCGATTTGCAAATATTGGGGATGCTCGAAACACGAGCTCTGGATTTCGAAAGAATAATAGTGCTGTCCGTTAATGAGGGGATTATTCCGCAAGCCAAACGACAAAATTCGCTCATTCCTTTTGACGCTGCACAAAGCGTGGGCTTGCCCACCCATCAGCATCAGGAGGCTGTGATGTCCTATCATTTTTACCATTTAATACAGCGTGCATCAGAAATCCATATGTTGTATACCAGCACTACGGATGCACCAGGAGGTGGTGAAAAAAGTAGATTTATCAGACAAGTTGAGTATGAACTGTCAGCATATAACCCTCGCATTCACATTGAAAACAAAGTTGTAGTTTTCGAATCGGATAAGCAAGAGGAGCCGGAAGAACTGGTATATAAAAACGACGACATTATAGCTTCTATTAGGCAGTATTTAGGCGGAAAAGGTATTTACCCCACCCACCTCAATGAGTTTATACGTTGTTCCATGCAGTTTTACCTCAAACACATTGTTGGGGTGCAAGAGAAAGAAGATGTGGAGGAAGAGTTGGGGATGGATAAAATCGGAACCTGGCTACATGCTGCTTTGGAAGAACTTGATAAAGAATATTTTTTAAAGAATACCGACCCCTCCGAGGATCAAATCAAAGCGATTTTAAAGCAAGAATTTGAAAGGTTATTCCGAGGCTATGTCACCGATATGGGGCTAAACCGAATCTACTACCAAATTGGAGAACAGCAAATTTTAACCTTCCTGAATCATCAGATGAGTCTTTCGCCAAGGCGAAGAATTCTTGCTGCAGAGCAGGCCTTACGCACTTCGGTAGACCTTGTGTTACAGGGAACAAAAACTAAAGTTAATGTTGGAGGGAAAATCGATCGGATCGAAATTGATGAGAACGGAACCCTTTTTGTGATGGATTACAAGACCGGAAGTGTTGAGATCTCGGCCAAACAAAAACTGTCCGACCCTGATTTACGTGATGAGGTACTCCGGACCGAAGGTGATCGAAAAATGGGGTATGTACGTCAACTATGGTTGTATGAATACCTCATGTACCGAAAGATGAAGGATGAAAAGGGATTGAAACTACAAAACACTATATATGAATTTGGCAATCATTTGGTAAAATCCGGCTTCTACTCATTCCGAGATCCGAAAACTCTGATCGCAAATCCATTAGAATTAACAGAAGGGCTTAATACAGAACAATTTATTACCAAATCGGAAGAACTGCTTGGAGATATTTTGAATACCCTGCTCGACCCGGACATCCCTTTCAAAAAAACGGATGATTTAAACACCTGTACCTATTGCGATTTTGTGGGAATTTGTGGGCGATAGTATACCCTGAATTATATTGCCCTATTTGGCGCAGTGTCTTAATGATGAGAGGTTGCGTATAATTTTGACTTATACCAAAACACCCTTATTATCAATTCGTTAGTTAAACAACCCAAATGCGCTAATTTTATAGGGCTCTTCTCCTGAAATAATAATAAAAATAGCCTTCTTTATCAACGATCGAATTGCCCAATAAAACCCAATTGTTCTTTTCTAAGAAATTGAGAACAGCCCCTGTGGATATGAACTTTTTTCTCGTTTTCGTATCAAAATTCATGATTCTGAGATCGTCATTTTTGTACCCCAGACTAGTTGCAGTGACATTATCTTTCTGGCCATAATCCACAAATACTTCCACACCATTTTTCAAAGTTCTCCTATTTATTAAAACTTCAATTACCGCCACACTGTCTGCCTGATTAATATCAACTGTTCCTACAAAGACCTAAGCAAAACAGGGCAATGAACCATAAAGTATCACGAGAAGCATTAAAATGACTTTCATAAATTCCGTTTGGTAAGATTCACAAAAGTATTGGCTTGCAGTTTATAAACCTACGGCAGCATATTTCATAACAATCACCTAAAACACGCTTTACCGATTAATATCAATTTCATAGGTAAAGCTATCGCCCCGATAATAACCTAAGTTATACTCAATCGGCCTTTCACCCGGGTCAAGCACCAATCTTTTGCGAAACAGCACCGGTGACCCTTTATGAATTTGTAATTCCTGGGCTACCTTTTCATCGGCTCCAATTGCCTTAATTTGTTCTTTGGACACAAAAGGAACTGTTGCATAATCCTGTTCCAATATCTCATATAGATGTCTTGAAAAATCCTCCTTACCCGTCAGCCCAACTCGGGGATGAAAATAAGAAACAAACAATACGAATGGGCCATCTTGTAAACCACGCACTCTCTCCAATCGGACCACTTCCTTATCTGGGGCTATACGAAGCATATCCGCAACCTCGGCACTCGCCTTAACCCAATCCACTTTAATTTTATAATTCTGGAAATCTACCCCCTGAGAAGTCATTTCAGAACTAAAACTGACCCAATTTGCCAGCTTTGTACGTACGGTATTTTTAATGGTTCGGGTTCCTACTCCCTTTTTTCTTTCTAAAAGATTCTCATTTTTAAGCTTATTGGTAGCCTGCCTGATCGTATTTCGGGATATACCCAACCGCTTCGCCAGTTCTACCTCTTTGGGCAGCATTTTACCATTTTTATATTCAGGCAATTCAATTAACGTTCTAAGCAAACTTTCAACCTGAATATGCAATGGAAGTGGACTATTGTGATCAATCCTGAATTCTAATTGCTCCACTTCCTCGCTGTTATCTATTTCCATCATTCGTGTATATTTTGCACTCAATTTAACCCTTTCCGGTAAAAAATGACATCATTTTTTAAAAACGCGGTCCGCTTTGAAACTCCTGACCGGCGGTTAAACCTTTCCACTGGTCCGTTCTAAATGGAATGGCTGGTAAACCTGCCCGGTTATATAAATTTAGCACTCCGGGATTATCGCTCCATGCGTATCTAACGGCAAGCGGAGCTTTCACTTTGTCGCTGGTAACAACAATTTTATCACCCACAATCTTGGCGTGAGCCCATACAAAAGTGGAATCGGGGCCGGCTATTTGGAAACCATTAATATACCCGTATTTATTTTGTGTAAGCAAGCCTCCATCTATATGACTAAAAGTTAAAATAGCCTCATTGCCTTTTATGGTCATTTTTTCAAACATAGGACCAGATCCAACTATTTGCTTTTTATACACCATTTCCAACGCGGCAAGTGCAAGTCTTTTGCCTACCTCCTCTTTGTTTTTCGGATGTATATCGTCCGCGTCTCCAACATCAATGGCTGTGGCCATAGCGGTACTTGGCAATTTCAGGGTCATGGCTTGCGCTTCTCTCAGCTCTGCCCATGTTCTCTCCGATGGTTCCAATTTTTCCTGCATGAAGTCGGCAAGTTTTACGCCAGCTCTGAATCATCGTCGGAAAAAGTGATCTATACTCTTCGGCTCTCCCCGCATTTGCTTCTCCTTGATACCATATAACCCCTTTTACGGACATATTACCCAAGGGGGCGATCATGGCGTTGTATAACACGGAAGGTGAAGAAAAGGGCGTAGCATCCGGAACGATGGGCTTGGGAAACTTTTTAGCATTGATGGCCAGGTCTCTTTTATACACCCATTTCCCTTTTAAAATAGCACCGGCCCAAAATGCAGAAGTTGTAAAACCACCAATACCACCCGTATCGAAAACACGCACAACCAATATATTCCCTTCCGGTTTTAAAATAGAAACCGGCACTTTATAGTTGCGGTGGTTGTGAGCGCCAAAGGTTTCTCCTACTTTTTCACCATTAACCCAGGCAATATCGTAGTCATTGATTTGTAGCAATTGTAATATTAGAGAATCCTTATGTTTGGATTTATCAAAATCAAATGTTGTTTTGAACCAAACCGCCCCATCAAAATCGGCTAATTCAGTCTCTTCCACCCAAGTATTGCCAGATATAGCAATCGGCTTCCAATCGGAAAAATTGGTTTGGGGTAAATACCATTTTTGCTCCACTCCCTTGCCTTTATAATAATTCTTTGAATACCATTTCTTTTTAAAAATCTCAAAATCAGACTGCAACTGCGCAAAGCTTTTCCCGGTTGTTACGGTTGAAGCCATTTCCTTCCGAAACGCCGGAAATGTAGCCAATGACTCGTTGCTCATCCACGTTTCTACCGACGTAGCACCTAAATTATCACTGATTAACCCAATGGGGATATTCAAGTCCTTATTTAGTTTTTTACCAAAATGATAGGCCACCGCGGAAAACTCTTCTATATGCTGCCAACTAAGTTCCTGCCATCCGGTACCACCAATATCCATTTTGGGCTGGTAGTCCATATCTGTCTTCACGGTAAAAAACCGGATGGTATTGGATTGAACCAGGGAACTATCGGTTTCCTTGAAGTCGGTTTGCTTGACTTTCCATTGCATGTTCGACTGCCCTCCACAAATCCATACATCTCCGATCAACACGTTGTTGTATTGAAGGTTATTGGTCCCAGTAATGGCTAGCGTGTATGGGCCTCCCGCAGGTATAGCATCAAGTACCAAGAGCCATTTACCCGCCTTATCGGCGAAGGTTGTTTTTCTATCAGCATTCAGCTGCACCGTCACTTGTTCGCCAGCGGTAGACCAACCCCATATAGTAATGGGCTTATCGCGCTGCAAAACCATATTGTTTTGAAAAATCTGAGGCATTCGCACGGCTGCGTGTGACAGGCTGGCAAATGCAACAAATACACCTAACAACAAACAGATGTTCAAGCGATTATACAATCCCATACGATTAAGGCTATAACTGAGTACTGCTGCAATATAAATGGAAAATCGGAACAAGGCCTTACATTCCTATATCCTTCTTAACAAACGCTTTAATAGTGGCACATTTTTTTCCAACCGACTGACCATAAGGACGAATACTGTATACAGAAACATTTGCCGGAACAATAAACGTTTCGGCATAATGGATTATATAGGGCTCAAATGCATGTTCCGGACTTTCTACAATCACTTCCTCTCCCTCCACCAAATTGATGACATTTAAATTCCCCTCCGTTTGATGAAGCACTTGGTCATCAAACCAATGTCTTACCGTTTCTATAAACTGGGTTTCATACAACCCTGTTTTTTCTGCCACAACATGTTCATTTTTATATATGGGCTCAATATGATTGAAAAGGTTTTCATTCACCCATTGCTCATTCCGCGACCAGTCGATAACCTGTTTTCCATGCTCAATATTAATCGGACGTGGGCGACCGTCCAGCCCCAAACGTCCCCAGTCCCAAAGTTTAAAAGTGAAATTGAAAGGAGTAGCCGATATCTCCAAAACCACAGCATTTTTTCCCGAACAATGAATAGTACCGGCCGGAATCAAGGCATGATCATGCTTTTTGACGGGAATTTTATAGACGTATTGATCAGTATCGAAATCAACTGTGCCTTCCTGAGCCTTTTCTAAATCTGAAATCAGGGCGTCGGAATCTATCCCACTTTTTGTACCCAAATACATACACGCGCCTTCTTTGGCTTCCAGAAAATAATAACTTTCATCCTGCGTATATGCCATGCCAAAGTGTTCCTGAATATAGGCCTTGGTGGGGTGGACCTGCAAACTTAAATTACCGCCCTCCATCGTATCCAAAAAGTCGAAACGAATGGGGAATTCAGCTCCAAACGTTTTAAATACCGATTCTCCCAGTAATTCCACAGGTCTTTTCAGCACCAGATTGATGGATGGGATTTCAAAAATGTATTCCCCAAATTTAAAACGCAGGCTGTTCTCCTCGGGCACGCAATCGAAACCCCAGGCATAATTAACCGCCGAACGATCCAAATCAATTACTTCCTTCAACCATTGCCCCCCCCATGGACCCGGATCAAAAAAAGGAACCACGCGAAATGGCCGGCTCACAGCCCGATCCAAACCTGCGTGATAATCGGCTGCGGATATCATTTTGGGTTCCGACGCTATATTACCGTCAATAAAGAAATCGATCCGATTGAATATCGCTGCTTTATGGCGATCAAAACTTTGCCAGTCAAGAAAAAAAGCTTGTTTGTATTTTAAGGGAAAATCGGCATTTTCATTCTTCACTCCAAAATTTCCCACTTCATTCCGCTTCATTCGGGTTTGAATTTCCCAACGAGCCAAATCTATATAGAGGAGCAAATCACAGGAACCAAAGAGCGTAGCTCCTTCTCCATATATCACGACAATCCCCTCCTTCAAATTGGCTATTCTTTTTCTTTCTGATTCTACTTTTTCCAAGTTGAAAAAATCAGAAATCTGTATAGCATTCATTTTGCCAAAAATCCGGTCGTCGGTTACAACCGGGTTCACCATTTCTATAATTTCATTATCCTCCCTCAAAAAGTTGCGCGTGGCTACGACGGATACATGGTCCAACTCCTTCCGTATCATAGCTTCTACCTCCTCACTGTTAATCCCATGATATTGTTCTATAGCCACAATGGTTTTAGATCGGCTGCCGGTATGAACTATATTTTTAATCACGCTAAAAATGGATTTCCATCCAACTACACATTTTTCAGAAGACGTATCCACTTCTATAAACGGAAACTTATCGTAATTCGAAATCATTATCTCACTTTTAATTTGAACAATTCATATACTCCCAAAATACCTGCGTTTTCCGGCTGAACCGCCGTTACAAGTGCTACATCCGAGGAGTTGATCCACGAATGCTGATCGATCATTTCTCGGATATAAGGCAATATGGCATCACTACTTTTCATGATTCCACCACCAAAAATGATCTTTTCCGGGTCATAGGCATGAATCAGGTTGATGACGCACAACGCCCAAACCCTCAGGCATCGTTCTTTGAGCTTAACCGCCAAAACATCTCCCAAAGCTGCATACTTAAACAAATGCTCGAAATCGATCACAGGCAATTTGGCCAATTCGCTTTTGGAAAAATCCGGCGTGTTTCGAGCTATCTCTGTCAGCGCCCAGGTCGAACTTTCACTTTCTACACAACCCACATTCCCACAGTTACAAGTTTTGCCTTCAAAATTGATGGTGGTATGTCCACCTAAATTTCCAGCTATAAAATGTTTGCCTCTCAAGGGAGCACCATTTACCAGCACGCCCGTACCAACCCCGGTACCCAAGGTGACCAAAACCAGATCATGGCAATTTAGGCCTGCTCCATGCTTCCACTCCCCCACCAATGCCGCTCGGGCATCGTTTTCCAAGACCATTGGAACGTTAAAATTTAACATTGCCCAAGCATGTAAATCCAGACGCTCTGCACCCGGGTATTTGACATACTTGGAAAGAATGACGTTGGTTTCAAAATTCACAATGCCCGGAAACGCAAATCCTATACCCGTAATCACAGAATTATCGATGGCAGCCAGAGCTCTAATTTCGTGGGCTATATCCTTCAACCGACCTTCAAATGGGCGTTCAGACGCAGCTTCAATATTTTTGGAGACTAAAATTTCTCCGTCACGAACAAGACCAATTTTTATTCTAGTCCCTCCAAAATCTACACCAACAAACACGTTTTTCATGATTTGCAATTTTTTATCCAAGACTTCATCAGGAAAAATGAGCCTCCGCAATTGTAACTTTCACGGTTCAAATTCCCATTCAGGCTTACCAGGCTCTTTCAATCTCTTCCAAACTTTTACCTTTTGTTTCAGGTATCCGTTTTAAGGTAAAACCAAGTATAATTAGGGAGTTGATCATAAATAACCAGAAGGTAACCGCCCCGCCGAACATTTCCAGAAATACCGGGGTCAATTGGGTAATTACCACTACCCCAATCCATAAAACGAATGTGGCTATAGACATAGCAATACCTCTGATTTTTGTCGGAAAAATTTCGGACATCATCACCCATGGAATTGGTCCCAATGATACGGCGAAACTGGCGATGTACCCCAATATGAAAAGCAACAGCCACGGACCTTGGTCAAATTTGAAATGGAAGCAAATACCGGTAGCAAACAGACAAATAACCATTCCTGTGATACCCCATATCAACAAACTTTTACGACCTGCAATATCCATCAACCATACCGCCACAAGCGTAAAAATCATATTTACCAAACCTATAATAATGGTTTGCGTAAACGCTGATTCCGCACCAAAGCCAATGCTTTTAAAGATTTCTGGGGCATAGTATATAATTGCATTTATTCCTGTGATTTGTGAGAACAGTGCGAGTACAACCCCGATTACCATCGGTTTTCTCAACTTCGGATCTATCAGGTCCGACAGCTTTCCTTTTTCACTTTGTAGACTTTCCTGAACCTCATCAAAAATCTGATCAGAAGTAACTTTCCCGTTTATCCTTTCAAGAATATTCCTCGCCTTTGTTTCCTGTCCCTTTGAAGCCAGCCAACGGGGACTTTCCGGCACAAAAAACAAAAGGACAAAAAAAACAATGGAAGGAATTACCTCCGAACCAAGCATATAGCGCCATCCGTATTCAATGTTCCAGGCTTCGTCACCCGCCTGACTAATTTTCAGGTTAATCACATATATAATATTGATACCCAACACAATAGCAAGCTGATAAAAAGTTACAAGCCTTCCGCGTATATGTGAAGGGGCAATTTCAGATATATACATGGGACAGAGCATAGAGGCTGCTCCCACCCCGATTCCCCCCAGCAAACGCATCACAATAAAAGTAGTGAGATCGTTGGCCACGGCTGAACCATAAGCAGGAATGGCAAATAGTATAGCAGTGGCAACCAAAACGGGTTTTCGCCCAAATCGATCACTCAGATATCCGGCAGACATAGCACCTAATACACAACCCCAAATGGCACTACTCGCCGCCCAACCCACCATCATTGGCGTTAGATTGAACTTGACCTGTAAATAGCCAATAGCACCTGCAATAACGGCTGTATCGTAACCAAATAAGAATCCTCCGAAAGCCGCAACGCTCGTGATGAGAATAATGTAGGGAATATTACTTTCCGTGGACGGGTTTTTAACCTCACTTTTCATCATTGGCCCAAGTTGGTTGATTGCGGTTTAGTAGAAAATTTAACGAGAATAAATCTGGGTCGGTACAAGTTGGGCTTGTGCTCTATGACCTGAAAAAACTTAAAGCTGTTCACGTTATAGGAAATCAACAATTCGCCTTTCTTCGATAATGCCGGATGTGCCTTTGCATTGTAGGTAAACAAATCCGGATCCTGAATATCATCAGAGGTCTTATAGAGTGTAATTCGGGGACCAAACGGTCCAACTGGTGACGGTCCCACCTGCATACATATATCCGGAAAGATACCTCCCAACTGATAAACCAGCGCATATTTACCATTGTCAAGACGGCTTACACTCATTTCATTGGAAACGGAATCGCTCAGGGCAGCCGCTGATGAAACCGCAGAATTCCACCCTTTTCCATCCCAGAATTGCCATTGATTAAATGCGGTAATGCTGGCCGGTTTGATTCTTGCCGCTACCAGTTTTTTATTTATTCCCTTGATACCATAAATATATACGAAACCGTCTGCCTCCTGTTCACCAGCGGCTTGGCTGTTGTCAAAAACTCCGGCACCGAACGAGATCGTTTCTTGCCCGGTGTTATACTTATTGAAAGGTAGTGAGTAATGCTTCTGATTCGTATAAGGAAATTGACTACCGGCGGGTATCCGAATTAAGTCATTGCCGGTTTCTTTAAACGGAAAGTCGGATTTATCATGGGTATTGGTGGTTTTATAGGCAAATACAAAAAGATCTTTATTCGAATCGTTGTTCACAAAACCATCTCCCAGCCAGTAATAAGTGTCTTTATCCGGCTTGTCCATAACCGGTGTAAAAATGGATTTGTATATACCCTTCTCTTCTGCCATTTTGAAGACTATATTCTTACTTTCTGGTTGTTTTCCTTTCAATACCGCCACCGAATTATTGACCATTACATAGCCCGGCCGCAGTTTTTCTCCATTGATCTCGCCAATCATGGTATCACTAAACAAAAACAGGAGACTATCGTTTTCCGCTGAATCTTTACCGGAAAACGGTATAGCAAAAATGCCATCTCCACCAAACCATCCCGATTTTCTCAGAAATAAATTACTCCATTCAGGAGCCGGTTTAGCCACAAACTTCGTCTCATCAATTACCTGTTCATCGGTTGAAGGCACTTGATCGGACTGCTTTCCGGTACAAGCAGAGAGTACTGCAAATAATAAGAGTATGTAATATTTCATAGTTCAAATCTTAGCAAAACATATAACTGGAGACATTGTATTTAACACATTACTTAGGGCCCGCTTTATAGATGTATAGAAAGGTTTCCTTACCCAACCCCAGCACTGTGAGATCCACCGTCAATTCTAATTTAAGTTCATCGGTGGTGAGCCCTCTCACAATATAAGAGTCTACAACCGTAGCCGGATTAAACAATCCGTGATAGGTAATGTTAAAAGTTTTTTGATCCTCACTCAACGCCCATTTGTCGTACACATTTAAACCATCAAACTGGCAACTACCTGTGGCGGTATCCTTCCCATATATGTAAACCATTGAGCCATCCTTGTTAAATAAAATGGCATTATCCTTTTCACAGTCATTAATGACTTCCTTGTTTTTCTCATTCACGTGTAGAATGGAAGTTAAATTCCAGCGCTTTAAAGGAATGTTGTCTCGGGGCGACAAGGTTACTTGCATATTTAAATCAGAGACCTCCTTAACACCCGAACCATTGACAGCTTCAAATGCAAAACCCACCAACTGGTCCACATCCGTACTAAGCGTCTTGTATAGAAAGTCATATGCAAACGAATTACCACTGGCATTCACCTGCATTTCACCATTTGTTCCAAACGTAGGATCAGGAACCAGATTGACCGTTTTCCTTATTTTTAGGCCAGAAATTGCCGTAGGTGATTCTACATTCACCTTCACCACCACCTCCTGTCCCGATTCTCGTTTAATCACATATTGCCCATGTCCCAAGGCCTTATCAGCATTGAGTTCAATTTTAAAACCATCGTGATCAAAAAAATCTGCGGCTGTCTGCTTCTCCTCGTCGCAACCAAGTGTAGTCACCAATAATAACATGGTCATGAAACGACTCATGTAAATATAAATCCTGTTCATATCAACGTCTGTTTAGGGTCTAAAAACCTGGATTTTGAGGTAAATTGGGATTTACATCACGTTCTTGCTGGGGAATGGGGAAGACCTGATAATTGGTACCCAGGTTGGCAATAGGCGTGGTATACTCCGCATCTTTGGCCTTGTGTACACGCTCATTTAATTTGCCCATACGCACCAAGTCGAACCAACGCTGCCCCTCCCCGATAAACTCCTTGCGCCTTTCATCCAGGATGGCTTCCCGGAACGCATCCACGCCACTCACATTAACTGCACTTAATCCAGCCCTTGTTTTCACCTTATTGATATACTCATTGGCAGCCGGAAAATTACCTAGCTCAGCCTGGGCCTCAGCATACATAAGAAGTACATCAGCGTACCGAATCACCGGAAAGTCATTGGTGGATCCACCCGCGGTTGGGTCTGCCGCTTCATCCCAATACTTTTTAATATACACATTATTTAAGCTAACTACCTTCCCATCATCACCGGTGAACGAAGTCATATAGGTTGCGGCCTTTCTTTTATCGTTGGGCAAATATGAATCGTATAATTCTTTCGTCACGGTTTGCCAGCCTTGGGTATTGCTCACTTTTTCCCTGGCTGTAGACAATTCTACCGGTAACAACCTTACATTAAACTGTCCCACTTCCCAAAATGAAATTGCCCCACCTCCATCGCCAAACCCCACTGAAAAAACCGCCTCTTTACCACCACGGCTCGATAATTTGAAGGCATCTGCGTAGTTATCCCAAAGACCGTACACTTTCGAATCGATCACCTTTTTTGCTTCCACAGAGGCATTCGTAAAATCTTTACGTGTGAGATATACCTTGGCAAGTAACGCCTGAGCCGCTCCCTGCGTAGCTCTCCCCTCCTGTATCTCCCCATCTTTCGGCAAATTGGACGCATCCATAAGGTCAGCGATCACTTGTTCGTAAATCTTTTCGGAAGACACTGACTCTGGTTTTAAAGGATTGTTTTCGCTCACCAGCAACGGAATTTGTCCAAACATCCGAATCAAGTTAAAATACATCAATCCTCGTAAAAACTTGGCTTCATTCACCAACCTGTTTCGGGTGGTTTCGTTCATGGATATAGCCGGAATACGGCTTATCGCAATGTTTGCCAAATAAATTACCTTGTACTGAACTCTCCATATTTCCAGTAGATTGCTGTTTTCCGCGTTATACGAAAAATTGGCCAGCTGATC
>CALGRQ010000168.1 GCA_937880795.1 uncultured Dyadobacter sp.
TGTACCCGAGGCTTGTCATTAGCAGGCCTCGACGTTTCATTCTGTTTTTTTTTAGCCATATGTATATCTGCTTTCGGTTAGTAAGGCTGGGTGTTTAACCGAACCATACAACCCATGATCAATGTTAGATTTTCAATGAGAAATTCCTATAAATCACACTTTTCTGTCTAACAACCATAAAAAACATCCTGATTGTTAAACGAAAATACCAGTGCATTTCTACACTGGCAAATCAAATTAATCAAACGGTATTTTTAAAACTATGCCAGGTGAATTTGGGCTGGTAAACGGTCCAACGATATAGTCAAACGGTTAATCACTTCTTCTTTACCTAATATTTCCATAATCACCATCAGGTCAGGCCCTGCTCCTGCACCAGTTACGGCGAGTCTTAGTGCCTGCATAATTTTGCCCATCTTCACACCTTGTGCTTCCATACTAGCAGATAATGCTGCTTTGATCTGATCAGCAACAAAATTACCATCAAATGCAACAAGGGAATCTTTAAACCCGGTAATCGCACGCACAGCTTCTTCGTTCCATTTCTTTATAACCACATCCTGGTCATATTCCACGGGTGCACTGAAAAGGAATAGAGACTCCTTAACGATCTCCTTCACAAAATGTACACGATCTTTCAATAAATGAACAATCTGGATCAACTGCTCATCCGTAACCAAAATACCTTCCGCTGCGTACAATGGTTTCAACTGCGCAACAATGGAAGCATCATCCTGTAACTTAAGATATTGTTGGTTAAACCAGTTCGCCTTCTGTATATCGAATCGCGCTCCGGCTTTGTGTACGCGCTCAAAGCTGAAAGCTTCGATCAGTTGCTCCATGTTAAATAACTCCTGCTCGGTACCTGCATTCCAGCCCAACAAGGCCAAAAAGTTGGTCGTGGCCTCCGGTGAATAACCTTCTTCGCGGAAACCTTTGGCGATATCGCCCGTAACCGGGTCTGTCCATTGCAATGGAAAAATTGGGAAACCACCCAAATCCGCATCACGCTTAGATAATTTACCATTTCCATCCGGCTTCAATAGCAATGGAAGGTGCGCAAACTTAGGCATAGTGTTTTCCCATCCTAAATAACGATATAACAAAACGTGCAGCGGAGCCGATGGTAACCACTCTTCCCCTCTGATCACATGTGTGATGCCCATTAAATGATCATCCACAATATTGGCCAGGTGATAGGTTGGCATTCCATCCGATTTCAACAATACTTTATCATCAATTTGCGAGGAATGAACCACTACCCAACCGCGTATTAAATCGTTAAAGCGAATATCTTCTTTCGGCATTATCTTCATACGGATCACGTATGGCTCACCACTTTCAAGACGTGCTTTGGTTTCCTCCGCTGTGATTGTCAGAGAATTGGTCATTTCCTGACGTGTGATGGCGTTGTATTGAACAGCTGCTACCTTGGCCGCTTCCAATCTTTTACGCATGGCATCCAATTCCTCTGCCGTATCAAAGGCATAATATGCTTTTCCTTCGTTTACCAGTCGCTCTGCGTATTCGCGGTACATTTCTTTACGCTCCGACTGACGGTAAGGTGCATGAGGTCCTCCCGTTTGCGGCCCCTCATCGATTGTGATACCCAACCACTCCAGAGCTTCAAGAATATAAGCCTCTGCGCCAGGCACAAATCTGGTTTGATCTGTATCTTCAATACGAAGTAACATTTGACCGCCCTGCTGGCGTGCAAACAAATAATTATATAGAGCCGTCCGAACACCTCCCGCATGCAGCGGACCGGTTGGGCTCGGGGCAAAACGTACCCGAACTGGTAACTTGGTCATTATATTAACATTAACTAAAAAATATATCTTTAAATACAACTACTTCTGATCATCTCAGGATAGAAATAGGTACTGCATATCAGTCCATTCAAGATCAGAACCAACAAAGTTTCTATTCTACGGCAACAACAGAAATTTCTACATTGACATCTTTGGGAAGACGAGCAACCTGAACCGTTTCACGAGCTGGTGGATTTTCTTTAAAATAACTACCATAAATTTCGTTCACTGCTGCGAAGTCGTTCATGTCTTTCAGAAAAATGGTTGATTTCACCACGTTACCAAAACCCATGCCAGCAGCGCCTAAGATGTGACCAACATTTTGCATCACAACACCAGCTTCTGCCTTAATATCGCCTGATTTTGCAAGTTCAGCTGCAATTTGACCGGAAACATATAGCGTCCCGTTTACTTTTACCGCCTGGCTGTATGGTCCAATAGGGGCAGGTGCTTTATCTGAAAAAATAATCTCTTTTGCCATTGAAATATAGGATGAATCAGAGAAAACAGGTCTGTGTAAAATAATGCTCACATACGCGCTTCCCTGCAAGTGATTTAATCCTGCAAAAGTACCAAAAAAATACGGGATGAAAGTGCCCTTCTTACACTTCAAATAATGCTTTTAATTCCACCGCTTCGGAAGGATTCATGCGCCCCCCCAGGACCAGCCTCAACTGTCGGCGACGTAACGCACTCACATATAACTCCTTTTCTTCTTCGGTTTCTACATCCAAAGGAGGAACCTCAATAGGTCGGCCGTTTTGATCAACAGCTACGAAGGTATAAAACGCCCGGTTTGTGCTTACCCGTTGTCCTGCCGGAATATCTTCTGCCCATACTTCAATAAAAACCTCCATGGACGAATTAAAAGAACGCGTCACGCGGGCCTTCATGGTTACAATATTACCCAAACGGATAGGCTCCTTAAAGGACACATTATCTACAGACGCCGTCACCACAATGCGGTTAGAATGCTTCTGAGCTGATATTGCTGCGCATATATCCATCCAATGAAGCAAACGGCCTCCCATTAAATTGTTAAGTGTATTGGTGTCGTTGGGAAGAACCATCTCAGTCATGATGACTTCCGACTCTTTCGGACGCTTCGATGTAAGCATAGTTTGAAGAAGTATTTTATTAAAATTTAGGGCAACGCGTTTTCTTTCTTTCCTTAGCCTGCATCCTGTTTCCAATTAAATAAGTAGCACGAACCTGTAAGAATAGATACATGTCGTTAATTTTTGTCGTGCCACGGTGCCAACCTGGCTGCTGTGTGGTTAAACCCGGCACTTCCCAGGTCCTGTCTGACAGCTGTTGTGCCTGAAGATTCGGGAGTTTATCCAGTTCAGGAAAAACACCGCTGACATCATCCAGATAGTCGGACATAGAGTAGGTATTGTTGAGTTCCACACCGATTTTTAACCGATCCCAGGTTTGTATGGAGACCCCAATTCCTCCGGTAATTACCAGGGGAACTCTGCTATACTTAATTCCCTCCGTTTGATATTGAGGCAGTTTATGCCATGTCCCGTTTTGTTGGGCTTGGGGATTTAAATACGTCAGTCCCAACCCACCATAAAGATATGGATTGATCATTTTGTGTTCATTGAAATCAAACAGATCGGCCTGTATACCAAGGTTCAGCTCAGGATTGCGGGTGCGGAAGGATAAATTAGTGATGGGATCGGGACCACCAGATACCTGGTAAAATCTGATTTCACCACGTGCACTTAACTTTTCTGTCAACCTATACATCCCTCCAACAGACACCGCCAAGCCCAGGCCCAGGTTTTTCATGTCCACCTTTTTATTCAAATCTCCCATATAATAGGCCACCCCCACACCTCCGGTGACACTCATTACACCAAAAGGAGCAACGTACTTTCCATTATATTTTGACCTATTCTGTGCAAATGTGTCAAGAGATAGTAAACATATTGCAGCAACAAGCAGCCCTATTAACCGAAAATGCATCATTAAGTATAAATTTCGTGTCCTCAATTTTTTTTAATATTCATGTTTAAAATTGAAGAAGAGGGGAAAATGTGCGTAAATATATTACTCTAAAAATAATAAGTTGTCTAGAAAGGCCCTTCAAAAAAAATAAAGCCGGTATTTTACACCGGCTTTCACTGTATATTCACTCATTTCGAATACCTAATCACGTTTGACTGAACTCGCTCCCGAGGAACTCGAATGTATATCCTTGACATTCCCCGAATAGCGTATCGTGCTTGCTCCACTCGCTTCTGCACGCAGCGCATTGTTTGCAACCACCGCCGCACTACTTGCACCAGAGGCTTCCATATTTACCTCTTTGGATTGAAAATCCCTCCCTTTAAAGGATGATGCTCCGGAAATTTCTCCATTCAACACCGCTGACCTCCCCGTTAAGGTGAGTGAAGATGCGCCTGCTAAATCTACGGAGACCTTAGAAGCATCCAAATCCATAGTCACTTTGGAAGCGCCAGATACTTCTATATCCATATTGGAAACACCATTAAACCGCCCTACTGTTGCCGTGCTGGCTCCTGAAAAATCGATGCCAGTCAACGCAGGCATGGTTATACTCACATGAACTGTTTTACGATTTTTATTCCAGTTACCCGACTTATAGCCTAATCTGAATGCACCGCCAGATACTTTTGCTTCAAGATCGTTCAGATCTTCACTTCTACCCGTAGTGGTTATGCTAAATGTACTGCCCTGCTTCACATCAATCTTGAAGGCGCTACCCATTGAAAGTTTGGTAAAACCTGAGGCTTGAAAAGTACGACTGTCCTGGGCGATGGCATGTACGCTCAAGGCCATGAGGAGAATACTTAAGAATAAAATCTTTTTCATGACTTAATGATTGATTAGGTTGATTTAATCAAAAGATGATTTTTCCCTTCCCAACGTTGCATCAGCTTCGTTTTCATTTAAAAATTCATGTCTATTCCTGCACATGAATTTTACTGGCACCGCTGGTGCTTTTACGAATGTTATTGACATGTCCCAACTCCGCCTTAGAAGCTCCCGAAGCATCTACGGTTACATCTTCAATTGTCATTCTGGTAGCATCCAGTTTACATGCACCCGATAAATCCAGTTTCGCTAAGCGGGCGGATCCTCTTAAAGCGGCCTTGGAAGCACCCGATAAATCCATCACAAGCTCCGTTACCGACACATCCATTTCAGTTTTAGAAGCTCCAGACACCGAAACATTTAATTTGCCCAGATTACTAAAACCAGAAACTCGCGCTTTATTGGCCCCGGATAAGGATATATCCTCGATGGTAGGCATTGTAATCACTACACCAACCCGATTCCATTTTTTATTATCGAAAAGGCTAAAACCCGATTTACGTTTCACCAAAAGAGTACCGTTTTCCACTGTAACAGATAGGTCGTTTACATCGCTTTCTTCACCATCGGCCGATACGCTAAACTCGGGCCCCTGAGTCACCTGAATCGAAAATGCGCCGCCCATATCTATTTTTTTGAAGTCCTGCGCTTGGTACTGTTTGATAAAAGAACCGCGTTCTCCCAAATGTAGCTCTCCCTCGTCATCATTAAAAGACGAATAATCTTCACTTTGTTCCTCATCCTGACGATCCTCTCTCGATATATACTTTTCAGGAATATTCACACATATCAAGCCTGAATCGCGGCGCATCACCCATCTTAGCGTAGTCCAGTTCACATCATAATCATCCAGGTTATAGGTATCTAATCGATTGGAACCGCCACTATTGTGTCTTATTTCATACCAAAAATTGCGGGTGATGGCAAAAGGTTTGTTATAGGGTACATAAAGGGTTAAATCGATGCGCTGATCTCGGAATGGCCCTGTTTTACCCAACTCCGGTCCTTCCTGGAAATAAAATACAGAATCATTTTTAAACGTCACATCGTATTTAATCTGCGAAGCAATTTTCTGTGCATCTTCCCGGTTCCTTCCTCTGGATGATATGGTTTTCTCTAACTTCAAGCTATCCGAGCCTTCATAACCCGCTAAGCGTATATCTACATCTACATTCACGTCCTCATCCCGGTCGTCCTGATCCAACGTAAGGGTACTTTTGGGCATAGTATAGTATACATTTTCAGAAAACTCTCCTCGTTTGGCATAGTTTCTCTGAAACGCAATACCCTGCACGGTACTGATCACGACACCCACAATCCAGAGACCAAGTAACGTAAGCCAAACAGAGCCCCCAACCACTCTTTTATTGGATAAAAGCGTCAAGCCGAGTAACAGGATGGTGATCAGAGGAATCGCTGTGGCAAGCAGTCCGGATAAAACCAGACTGCTTGGAAATTCCTGAAATATCATCATGGGAATGGGCATTTCTTCCAGAGGCATCACATTAGACATACCCAGAACGGCTGCTCCTCCTATGATCAGTGAGAGTAGTGAGAGTGCCGATATAGCCACCAATAGTACCCCAATAAATATGCGTAAAACAGGTCCAAGTCCTTTAAGTAATCTACCTAATGCACCAATAATAAGCGCAATGGCCCGAAAAGGGAATAATAGCAATTTGGATACCACATTCTCTTCTCCATTTTTCTCATCCAGATTAAGACTCTGTTTGATGTTGGATTCAATATTGGAGAGGGTAATTGGCTCTCCCTGCATTTCCATTTTTTCGGTAAGCGTGTTGGCAACAGGAGCAATTACCCACAATACGATATAGGCAAGCACACCGGTACCGAAAAGAAAGATAGATATAACCCACAGGAAGCGAACCACCCCCAAATCAACCCCAAAATAGGAAGCGACACCAGCAGCCACACCACCCACTACTTTACGATCCGGATCGCGATAGAACTTTTTAATTTTAGTATCCTCCTCCAAGGTGGTTGAACCTGGAAAAGCAATCCACATAGCAATATATACGACAAAACTTATTCCAGACAAGGGACCAAAGAATTCTTCCAGGTTGAGTCCCATAATTCCTTGTATAGGCAGAAACCCTACAAAAAACATCAAGAATATCAGTCTTACCCAAAGCGGATCAACAGTGAAATGATGTGCCAAACCAGCTGCAACACCACCAAGGAGTTTTCTCTTTAAATCGCGATATAATTTACGGGATCCACTTGAAACCGTTTTGCCCGTATCAGCGGCAGGTGCCTCATATGACGTACGCGACGGCTCCTCAGGGCTTTCCTTCGGAGATGCAGACATCAACGGTTCGGAAAGGAAATCGTCCGATTGTTCAACGGCTTCAAAATCGGCAACAGTACCCATTGCGGCAATCAGTTCATCTACATCTTCCAGAGAAATAACCTGTTTGTTTTCCGCCTTTTGCTTGTTCAAAAACCGCTCTGCAACCCTCCCCTCTATATCCGAAAGAATCTCCTTGCTGTCTTCAAATGAGGAAAAATACCGTTGTATAGAAGATAAGTAGCCTTTCAGTTTATCATAGCCATCTTCTTCTATATGAAAGATGATGCCACCAATGTTTATGCTGATTGTCTTTTTCATGGTTGTAGTAATCGAATGTCTTTAATGATCAGTTAGGATTGGAAGTGCTATTTTTACCTAATTCCTCAGTACGGTGAATGACCGTCTGTACGGAATCAGCCAACTCAAACCATGTTGTCTGCATCGCATCCAAGAACACTTTCCCCTCATCCGTCAAAACATAATATTTCCTTGGTGGACCCGATGATGACTCTACCCATTTATAATCCAGCCAACCCGAATTTTTCAAACGCGTTAACAAAGGGTACAAAGTCCCTTCCACAACCATTATCCGTGCCGAAGTGAGTTCGTCCAGCATATCAGAGGCGTACACTTCACCTCGTGATATGATGTGCAGAATACAGAATTCCAAAATACCTTTCCGCATCTGCACTTGGGCATTTTCAATATTCATATTGGGTTCATGTGTTTTTAAAATGAATTTATTTCATGGCTAATAGATAAGATTTTCACTTTCTACATTACAAATGTATACAAAGGTACTTTGCGATGCAAGGTACTGTGTTAAAAATTTTAGCTTCCAGGGATGAATGGTTGATTCTTAGTGACGACCGGCAATCGATACATGGTCAATTTCAAATTGTTACAGATTTACACTATATTTTCACCGTAATCATCCTATACCAGACTGCTTTGCAAAACAAACCTCAGTTATATTTAATCGCCGCGATGAGTGAAAACCATGTAATTGGAATCAACAACCGATTACCGTGGCACCTCCCCGATGAATGGGCAAACTTCCGACGTGTTACCCATGGGAAAGCGTTTATTACGGGCAGCAAAAGCTACACAGCTCCCGATGCGTTACATTCCACCTATCGAAATATCGTTTTAACAAAACATCCTACGGAACAAGCCGACAGTGGTGTTGAATATGCCACCGATCTTGACCAGGCACTTTCGTTACTTCGGGAGGAAAATGAAGTATTTGTATTGGGTGGCGCATCGGTATTTGTCCAAACTTTACCCTTGGCCGACAAACTCTTTTTGACCATTGTCCATGCCCATATAGATGGAGACGCCGTTTTCCCTGCGATAAGTTTAGCGGATTGGGAATTGGTTTCTTCCAACTATCACGGCAGTGATGACGATCATGCTTACTCTTTTTCCATGAATGTATATGAAAGGAAAGGAAACGGGTCCGACCAAGCCAGCGACGGGCAGCCGATACTCTAGTACGGCTCTCCGCTTCCATCTCATTGCACTTTTCCTTACAACCCTGTTTCTCTCAAAAGTTAATGCCCAGGATACTTCCCCAGAAGCCTGGTTGGTACCTGGCCAAACATATCTACGCATCCCCATCGCACAAACTGGTTTCTATACCATTTTAGGACAAGAACTCAGGCAGGCTGGGTTACCCATTGAAGCCATTCCCAGCCATACGGTACAAATCTTCAGAAGAGGGAAAGAGCTTTCCATTGAAGTTAATGGCAATAACGATGGTAATCTGAGTGATAACAGCACCATTTCTTTTTTTGGAAAACCCAATGACGGTCTTCTGGATTCGGCACTATACATCCACCCCAAAGCCATGGCGCATAAAAAATATAGTCTATACTCCGACACAGCTGTATATTTTTTAACATGGCGACTGGATGGTTTGCCAGGAAAAAGAATAGAAATAGCAGAATCAACTACACCCCTGGACACCCTACCTTACCACTTACAAGAAAAGGAAGAAGTTTTCAACAGCCACTACCATATAGGCAACTTTTACCCACCCGGAAGCGGATTTAACAACGGTATAGCCCGTACCGAATACGATATGGGTGAAGGATGGACAGGCCGGCCACTTCAACGGGAATGGCAAACCATTGACGTAAATACCTCCGGATTGCACAAAGACCTTATAGACCAATGTGAAATCGAAATGGTTTTGACCGGACGCTCGGTAGGGAAACATGTCGTGGAGATTTGGACGGGTACAGAAAGCAATCGTGGTAGAAGGATCACCTCTTTAAATTTAACCGATTCCGAACCCGCCACGGTTCTTTTTAATTTGCAAGCAACAGATACCTCCTATACCGTATTAAATAATGGTAAAATGGCTATTTCTATTTTTGCAGAAAAAGGAACCTCTTCCCTTTCCTATGTCAAATGGCGCTACCCGCAAAAGACCGGTTTCTCCTTCTCCGATCCCTATAAAATCTTCCATTTTTCGCCTATACATCACCATTTCCTGTGGCCTACGGGAAACAATGATCAAACTCAATTTTAC
>CALGRQ010000169.1 GCA_937880795.1 uncultured Dyadobacter sp.
TGATATTTTTTTTAATGCATTGTAGTATAGTTTGTCACGATCCGGATGGGTAGACTTTTCCTTTACAAATTGTAGTCTATGTATGTCGGTGTCAATCAGTGCGTCGGGTTCCTGATCAGTCGCATGGAGATCGAGGAGCCTTTGGTATATGTGTAAGGCTTTGTATTCCAATGCACTGGTGTCACGGGTTTCGAACTTATGTTTGGAAAATGAAGTGGCCGGACTAAATGCTGCATCATCGTTGATTTCGAATGCATAGGCCGGTTTCTTAATATCCCGTTCATTGGAAGAAAAATAATCTAAAGCTTTGAATGCTAGTAAATCAAATAATGTAGGTCTTAACTTTCTTGCATTTCCTTCGATAATTATTGCTTCAAAATCATTTAGTTTTGAATTTTTGAGCAACGCTTCATTTTGTAAAGAAAGCAGGTATAAAGCACTTATTTTGGCGTGTAGTTCCTCACTACTCCATGTGGCTAAATCTTCTTTCTTAAAGTCATTGGTGGAAGTGCGTTGGTAAAGTTTCCACCGATTATTTTGAAGATAACGGTAGTATGAAGTAGCCAAGAGACTGGTGAATATAGATTTCGCAGGTTCTGAACTCCCCGCTATTTCTTTTTCCAAGTCCTGAATCGATAAAATTTGATTCATTTCCCGATTTTCTTCCTGAAGTTTCGACATGTAAACAACCGCTTTAATGAGCTGGTCGTCTTTCTTTTCTGCTTTTGCCTTATCGTATATCTTTTTTACCTCTTCCAGTGCCGATTTTGGCAGGTTTTTGGTGATGCGATCTTCTACCAATTTCCATTGGTTATCGTAGGAGGTAGCCACATTTTGTGCGTTAAGTGAGTTACAGTAGAAAGAAAAAAGAAGGAATATCCAAGGGATAATGTTTCGAGGGCTAAGTTTCATAGATCGTGATGATAGTTTTATTTCGATGACAATCATTTGGCTTAAATGGTTGAAATATAGTGAAAAATAATTCGCAAAAATGTGTTTCAATAGGTTAGAGATATGCTTGGACAGGTCGCAGTTGAAATGTTAACTTGGAAAGTACCTATACAAAAACAGCCCAACATTGGTGGATGTAGGGCTGTTTTTTAAGAGTGGATAAATTCTCGATAATGCCTAGTCTAGTACCGGCTCCAACGGATTGCTGGTAATTACATTTCTCAACGGCTTAGCTCCCATGCTTCTGAGCATACGTACATGCGAACCAAGAGCATCCATAAAATTTTTCTTGGCGTTGTAGTCATGGCCAAATTCTCTTGCAACTTCCTTCACAATAGGGGATAGCGAGCGGTAGTGTATATGCGAAATGGAAGGAAATAAGTGGTGTTCGATCTGGTAATCCAAGCCCCCGATATACCAAGATAATATTCGGTTGCTACCGGCAAAGTTTGAAGTCGTTTGTAGTTGATGCACGGCCCATGCGTTTTCGACGTTGCCAGACTCATCCGGTTCGGGCTGGTCCGTACCTTCTACCACATGTGCCATCTGAAAAACCGTACTAAGTATAATACCAGAAGTGCAGTGCATGGCAAGGAAGCCTAGCGCCCATTCACCAAAAGTGATGGGCAAGAAACACATCGGGATAACCAGAATAAATATTACGTATGCAATTTTGCTGATAAACAGGCGAATAAGTTCTTTTTTTGGAAAGGGCTTGGTCAACCCTGATGCTGACATTTTATTAAATAAAGAGATTTCCTTGAAGTCTTTCCAAAGGAAAGAAATGGTCATTAGGCTGTATAAGAAAAATGCGTAAATGTGTTGATAGCGATGAATAGATTTGTACTTTTCCTGAAAAGACAATCTTAAAAGAAATTTCCCGGTAATGTCCTCATCCACTTCGTGAATGTTGGTATAGGTGTGATGAAGCCGATTGTGCTGTACCTCCCAATTGTATGCATTCCCCCCCAATAGGTATATAGACGCTCCAAAAAGTTTATTGAGAATTTTAGACTTCGACAGCGAGCAATGAATGGCGTCATGCATGACGGACATCCCTACACCTGCAACGCCAAGCCCCATCATCACTGCCAAACCAAGCATGACTACGTGGGAAAAATGACCCGACAGAATTAAAAAATAAGGGATAAGGTAGAGCGCAAGCATGAAAATGGCTTTGTATAAAATGCCATCTCCGCCCGATTTACAAAGATTATTGGTAATGAAATACTGGTCGACGCGCTGACGTAGGATTGGGAAAAATGCGGACTTGTCTCTATTAGAGAATTTAATCTTCTGATACTGCATAAAAGCAAGGCAAATGAATGAAGCCTGTAAGAAGATTTTCTCCTTTGACCTATATGGAACGGTTAATGCTTCTGAATATTAGTCAAAAATATACATTAATTGCTGCGGTCAGAGAATTATTTCAGATTTGAGTCATTTATCCCAATAATATGATGTAAATCTTGAAATAAGTATAAAAAAAATAGGTTAACAATTGTGTTAACCTATTTTTTTGAAAATGTATATACTTAACTCTTACAGGTTAAATTTCGCTTTGATCTGATCGGCAAAATCTAGTTTCTCCCAAGTGAAAAGTTCAACTTCAACCTCTTTTTCCTCTCCGTTGGCTCCCTTGAACGATTTCTTTACAACTTCATTCTTACGTCCCATATGGCCATAAGCAGCTGTTTCAGAATAAATCGGGTTACGCAGTTTCAAACGTTGTTCAATCGCGTAAGGACGCATATCGAAGATCTCTCCAATTTTTTCGGCAATCACTCCGTCGTGGTCCGCTACTTTTGACGTTCCGTAGGTGTTTACATACAATCCGCAAGGTTTGGCAACACCAATGGCATAAGAAACCTGTACCAGTACTTCGTCACATAGTCCGGCTGCAACCATGTTTTTAGCAATATGACGGGTGGCATAGGCAGCTGATCTGTCTACTTTGGAAGGATCTTTTCCTGAAAATGCACCACCGCCGTGGGCACCTTTTCCACCGTAGGTATCTACAATAATCTTACGACCTGTAAGACCTGTATCACCATGTGGTACACCGATTACAAATTTTCCGGTTGGGTTGATGTGGTGTGTAATATCGCCAGTGAAAAGCTTTTGAAGCTCAGGAGTAAGCTTTGCTTTTACACGAGGAATTACAATATTGATTACGTCTTCTTTGATTTTTGCCAACATTTTTTCTTCGGAATCAAAATCATCGTGTTGTGTAGAAACAACAATGGTATCGATACGCAAAGGAACGTTATCGTCGCTATATTCAATGGTAACCTGCGATTTTGCATCTGGTCTCAGGTATGAGATCAATTCAGGTTCGTTGTTCCGGATATAGGACATTTCCTGAAGGATTTTATGAGCAAGATCCAATGCTAACGGCATATAGTTTTCAGTTTCGCGCGTTGCGTAACCGAACATCATACCCTGGTCACCTGCACCTTGTGCATTGGCTTTATCTTCAAAGCTTGTGCTGGCTACCGCACGGTCAACACCTTGGTTGATATCTGCACTTTGGTCGTGAATAGCTGAAAGAATGCCGCAAGAATTGGCTTCAAACATATACTCACTTTTTGTATAACCAATTTTGCGAATCACCTCACGGGTTATTTTCTGAACATCCAGGTAGGTATTGGTTTTTACTTCACCTGCAAGTACAACCTGTCCGGTTGTAACCAACGTTTCACATGCCACCTTACTATCCGTGTCCCATGCTAAGAAGTTGTCAATCAGTGCATCTGATATTTGGTCTGCTACTTTATCGGGATGTCCTTCAGATACGGACTCCGAGGTAAATAGATATGGCATAAGAACTAAATTTTGAAATGTTGTATTCTGTTTGAATATATAGTTGAGTCCAACAGATTAGGATGCAAAATTGAACTTTTTTAAGAGATTAAGCAAACATTCTATTTGGAAAAATATTGAATAACTGTTTTAGAAAAAGCAAGATACATTGCTTTGTATAGCGCAAAGCCTTGCTCCGGTAGAAGAGCAAGGCTTTATGGAATGGGCTTGTTTTTTAGATAGGAACATTCACGTGGCGTTCTGCGTGGTAGCTGGATCTAACCAATGGTCCAGATTCCACGTACTTCAAGCCTCTTTTTAATCCTTCTTCTCTGTAATTGTCGAACATCTCAGGAGTAATCCACTCAATTACTTCATGGTGCATTTTGGTAGGTTGTAGGTATTGTCCCAGTGTCAGGATATCAAGACCATTCTCTACCAGGTCGTCCATCGCTTTATATACCTCGTCCTGGGTTTCGCCTAAACCCAGCATGATACCGGATTTGGTTCTTTGCCCGAATTCCTTGGTACGTTTAATCTGCTCAAGACTTCTTGTATATTTTGCCTGAGGTCTAACTGCTCTATATAGTCTTTCGACGGTTTCCATATTGTGAGAAACAACTTCCTGGCCCGCTTCAATCATATGAATGAGTGCATCCCAGTTGTTTTTTACGTCAGGAATTAGCGTTTCAATGGTAGTTTCAGGGGTATTTTCCTTCACCTGTCTAACAGTCTGATACCAGATTTCTGCACCACGGTCTTTTAGTTCGTCTCGGTTAACCGATGTAATCACGGCATGCTTCACTTGCATCAGTTTAATGGCTTCTGCTACACGACGTGGTTCATCTGCATCGTATTCGTTTGGCCGTCCTGTGGCTACCGCACAAAAACTGCAACTACGGGTACAAACATTTCCTAAAATCATAAAGGTAGCAGTTCCTGCACCCCAGCATTCGCCCATATTAGGGCAGCTCCCACTTTCGCAAATGGTATGAAGCTTGTAGTTATCAACCAACTGGCGAACTTTACGAAACTCCGGTCCTGCGGGAAGTTTAACTCTTAACCAATCGGGCTTTTTTCTACGTTCCGAAGGTATTACTGGTAATTCAATCATAATCTATAAAAACAGACAATCGTAAGTGTGCGATTGTCGATGAGTAACATGTATTACTTTTTCTTGTTGCCAAAATAAATGGTCAAATAACCCGAAGTAAAGAAATTGCGATTTTCTGCCTGGAGCATAATTTCGGGTTTCCTGGTATATGCCTCAGTTAGAAAACCAATCTCTAATCCGGTAACATTTTCCCGAAATGCACTTAGCTCGAAACTTAAAGCGGCTTTTACGTGTAAACCGGGCACAATTTTTGTTTTTCCAAAGCCCTGGAAAAAGCTTCCAGCACCAATAAATTCTCCAGTTGTGGCATCTGCGATGGGCAATGTCTCGATACGGCCATCCTGCTGACGCACTTTTATCATATAAGGTTTTTCAAGGCCCAGGGTAGGACCTGCTGCCAAAATAGCACTGATGGATATACCTTCATCTTCATGCCTGTTGAAGAGGGTAATTTCACGGCCATATTCGGGGCGTAGTGCAAAAAGGTAATTTGCTTTTCCCCTTATATTACGCGAACCTCCACCATAACCTTGTTCGGTAAATTCTTTGGGATGCTTCACATTTACCAACTCTAGGGCGAGGTAGCGGTATTGGTTTTTACCCCATAGTTTTGACGACAAAGCTGATGATTGTCTGAAAACAAAACCGCCAAGAATGCCTGAGTTCGTGTTGGTTGTTAGTCCGGCAGATGTAAATGTTTTATAAGTGTCCTGATCATCCTCCGCCTTTGTTCGGCGCTGAGCAAATAAATCTGTCGACATTGCGATCAGAACCAATGCAGAAAGTAAAAGTTTTACACGCATCATATATGATTTATATCTCTGTAACTACAATCAGAACTGTGGTATGAAGGGTGAAGATACTAATTAAAGATATATCATCATTGTCCCGGACTTCAGTTTAACGGTTTTTTGTACATTTATGTTCTCGTGTGCATGAAGAAAATATGGATAAACCACCATCTTCACATCGGTTTACAGAATTATATGACATAAAATGAGGTTTAAACCTTATTACAAGTATTGCGGACAACCTGGTCTGCACAAATTCTTACTATTTTGACAACAATTTTTTATCAGTTTTTTATCAACCTTTTTCCATTCTTGATGCGTGTTGCCGGCAATTTTAGCCATAAAATACGACTAGGGGTAGAGGGTCGAGATGGATTATTAACGCGTTTGGATGAAGTTTTTCAGAAGCAGGCGAATGGGAGGCCGGTTGCCTGGTTTCACGCGGCCTCGCTGGGAGAGTTCGAACAGGGGCGTCCGGTCATGGAGCGATTTAGAGAAACCTATCCGGATTATTTTATATTGCTTACTTTCTTTTCTCCTTCTGGCTATGAAATTCGCAAGAACTATGGAGGAGCTGATTATATATGCTACTTACCGATTGATACGCCATCCAACGCAAAGGCGTTTGTCGAGATCGTGAAACCTCGTGTGGTTTTCTTTATCAAGTATGAATTTTGGTATAATTACCTCAAAGCGCTCCGTAAATCGGGAGCATTGATTTATTCATTTTCTACCATTTTTAGACCTTCGCAGGCGTTCTTTAAATGGTATGGTGGCTTCTACCGTGGTATGCTCTCGTTGTTCGACCATATACTGGTTCAGAATCAGCAGTCGCTGGATTTGTTAAAAGGAATCGGGGTATACCAGTGTTCTCTCGCCGGCGATACTCGTTTTGACCGCGTCAGTACGATTGCCTCGTCTGTAAAGGACCTGCCCGAGATTGCTGCTTTCGTAGGCGATAAGACTTGCCTGGTGTTGGGCTCGGTTTGGGAATCGGACATGGAGGTAATAATCCCTGCGGTGAATGCGTTTGAGCAGCCGTTGAAAATGATTATTGCTCCTCACGAAATAAAACCGGAGGAAATAACCGCTTGGCGAAGCAAGTTCTCCAGAACCTCCATGCTATACTCCGAATACGTTAAAAATGCGGATCTACGCGCCGATATACTGTTTATTGATAACATCGGCATGTTGTCGTCGCTGTATCGGTATGGTCATATAGCTTATATAGGCGGTTCTTTTGGCGGAGGCTTACACAACGTTTTGGAAGCATCTACTTTTGGTTTACCCGTGATGTTTGGAAACAAAGGATACCATAAGTTTCAGGAGGCCAAAGATCTGATTGAAGAAGGTGGAGCGGTTGCCATTGCGAATGCGGAGGAAGCAACGGCTTGTCTGCAAAAATGGTATGACCCCTCGGTGCGATCAGATGCGGGAATGGTTGGAAAATCTTATGTAAGCCGACAAACAGGTGCGACGAAAGCTGTGATGGCGGTTGTTGAAAAAGAGTTGGGCGTAAAGCGGAGTGGACTTTAGATGCCACTCCGTGTTATATCATATCGAAAACTCTCGTGCAATTAAATGTTCAAATAAATAGGCTTGGGTTCCTAATAAGCGGGCGTTAGCACCTAATTGGGAAATTTGAATTGTCAACGGATTTTTGAAATCGGCTAAGCAATATTTGTTGATGGCATGTTCAATAGGGTTGGAAATGAACGGTCCCGCTTCTGCCAACATTCCGCCAATAATGATTACTTCCGGATTGAATAAGTGAACCGCAGTGGCCAAGCCTTTGCCTAGTTCTGTTCCTACACTGCTCAATAGGTCTATGGAGAATTCATCTCCTGAATGGACTGCTTCTACTATATGAGAAGAATCCAATAAATCGAGATTATTATTGACGATTTGAGTAAGAATGGTGGCTCTGCCATTCAGTATCTCTTCTTTTGCCTGGCGAATTAGTGCCAATGCAGAGGAGATCGTGTCCAAGCACCCTATTTTTCCACAATGGCAAAGCAGGCCATCGGGTTTAACCTGTATATGACCTAACTCGCCGGCAAAGCCCGAAGTGCCATTAAATACTTCGCCGTTGATGATGATACCGAGCCCAACACCCCAGTCAATATTGATGGTTAATACATGGGATTTTTTTTCTGCGGACCCAAAGCGATGTTCTCCAATGGTGGTTGCTTTGGTGTCATTAAATAAATAAGTAGGCAGCTTAAAATGCTTACTGATGTATTGTGCAAGAGGCAAACCTCCTTTAGTCAAGTTTGCGTAGGTAAGGTTGGTTCCTAGTTCGGAATTGATCAACCCGGGCATGGCCACACCTATTCCCCAAAGACTGCGTTGATCTATATTGTTGAACTCTAAAAACTCATTGGTAAGTTTAAATAACTCTTCCAGGAAAGTAGTAGAGTCTTCCAGACGGATATCTACCTTTCTCTTAATAATTAATTTATTATGAAGGTTGTAAATAACCAGGTGGGTATCATGGCGGTTAATGTCCATGATCAGCGTTAAATATTTGTTGGGGTTTAATCCATATAAAACCGGTGGTCGGCCAGCCCGGGCTGGTCCAGGTCCTGATTCAACAATCCACCCATCCCGAATTAATTCATTGACAATCCCCGTAGCGGAGGGAATACTCGCATGAAACATACGAGCCATTTTGTTAATAGATGTATTGCCAGATTGATACAGATGAAGCAACAGATTACTCCTGACGCGGTTCTTTCTTATATCGATAACGGAATTGGGCTCTTCAGCAACTAAGTTCATAACACATTAAGCAATACATTTTAGTTTATTAAATATACGGCTATTATTAATATTTCTTAAAAATTATTCAAATATGCAAAAAAGGTTTCAAAAAGATCACTCATAAAAATTGGGAGGGATTTCATTTGGCTAATGCCAGCGTTGAGGCCATTTTTTAATAAAAGCGTGCATATAGCAAAGCTTTTTGATCTTATTAAACTTTATTTATGTTAAAGTCATTTAGTTTACAGAAACTACTAATAATAGTGGTTTTAATTTTAAAAGAAAGAGCAGGGTCAAAGTTAAAGTTCTGTTATATTCGCTATTACTTATATAGAGTTGTTCAATAATGTTATTACAAAAAGGGTTAGTTCTCCGTTCAACGGGGTCGTGGTATGAGGTGCGGGATGTGCAAAATGCGCATATTTGGCAATGCAGGTTGAAGGGGAAATTTAAAAATTTGGGGTTGAAAGTAACGAATCCGCTAGCGGTAGGAGATTATGTGCGTTATGAAGTGGAAAATGAGAATGAGAATTTTGGAATCATTCATGAAATACTTCCCCGAGAAAATTACGTAATCCGAAGTTCGGTGCACAAAACAGCCCATTCGCATCTTTTAGCTGCAAATGTGGATCAGGCCATACTCATTGTTACCCTAATCTTTCCGCGTACTTCGTTGGGATTCATGGATCGTTTTCTGGTTTCCATAGAATCGTTTCGGATTCCGGGAGTGATTGTTTTTAATAAACAGGACTTATTGAACGATGAAATAAAGGAATTTCAATCTCAACTCATCACTTTGTATGAAGGGTTGGGTTATACATGTCTTACGACGGACGCACTGCATGACGAGGGTGTAGCGAATTTACGGGCTTTATTAAAAGGAAAAGTTTCGTTGTTGTCAGGTCATTCCGGAGTCGGGAAATCGACCTTGGTGAATGCCATTGCACCGGGATTAACGATTAAAACCCAGGAGGTTTCCACTTTTGCCAATAAGGGGGTGCACACCACCACTTTTGCAGAAATGTTTGAGTTGGAAGAAAATACATATATCATTGTAAATACGAGTATTCCTTCAAATAATATTAATA
>CALGRQ010000170.1 GCA_937880795.1 uncultured Dyadobacter sp.
GGGAGTTGGTAACTCCCCAACAATTCAAAGCGTTTGGTATAGATACTTTCTCCATACACGTCGTCGCCTCCACGGTACGACTTATTCCAATTCATTTGGCCACCCCATCGGTCTTCGTAAAAATAACGGGCCGCTACGGTAGCCTGTTTATTGTTCGGCAATTTGAACGACCATTTATTAAATACTGAAATGCGGTTTTGCAGTGTAAGGTCTGTGAAGCCATCCTTGTTATGATCTACTGGGTTCTGGTAGTTGAAATAGTTTATGCCTATTAGGGAGCTTAGTTTGGAACTTGGCATAAGCTTCACGCCCAGATCTACATTATAGTCCAGCCAGGACGTACTAAATACATCTGCTGCAAAAGTTGGCACTTTTGAAGGATTTTTGGTGATGATGTTGATAAGTCCACCTACTGCCTCGGAGCCATATAATGTTGATGCTGGTCCTTTCACAATTTCTACCCGGTCAATTAAGCTGTTGGGTATTCCTGAAAGTCCATATACGGTAGACAAGCCGCTGACCATGGGCATGCCGTCAATGAGAACCATGGTATAGGGGCCTTCTAAACCATTCATATGAATGTCGCCGGTATTACAAACACTACAATTGAGTTGAGGGCGTACACCATTTACGTAGCTTAATCCTTCAAAAATGCTGGATACGGGGTTTTTGTAGATGAATTTTGAAGTGATGATATCAACTGGTACGGGGCTGTCCAGTTTAGAAACCTCCTTCATAGTTCCTGTTACAACAACTTCATTCAGTGCATTTTCACCGCTTTTTAACGTAAAGTTTCTGGTAGTATTTTTATCTATACGCACATTTCGTTCCGTCATGGAGGGGTGCGAAACATAACTAATCTTAATGGTATATACCCCGGTTGGGATAGATGTAATGGTGTAGTTGCCCGCTGTGTCGGCAGTGGTGCCCTTTTTTAACTCCTGAATATATATGAAAGCGCCAAAAGCAGCGTCGCTTTGTCCTTCCAGATTTATGTTTCCTGAAAGTTTATGCTGGCTATATACGCATGCGGGTACCAGGCTGATCCAAAGGAGCAAAAGTAACTTCATATACACTTCGAATAATATATTTAACTGTATCTAGATTAAAATTTAGACAAACCTAAAAATAATAATCGACATATCAAAAAATAGATTTTGTGGTATTTTGATTTTCATAAACTATCTTTCAACCTATACCGTTTAATAAAATGGATGTTGAACCTATTGTTTGATCACTATGCTGAAAAAATTTCTAAGACCCACTTCTTTACCCCGTTCGGCAGATTGGGGTGTATTATTGTTGAGAGTAGGGATTTCGCTATGTATGTTGACACACGGCTTGCCGAAACTAAATAAGTTACTGAATGGGAATTATGGCTTTGCGGATCCCATTGGGATTGGAGAGGGGCCTTCGTTATTTTTGGCGGTGATGGCAGAAGTGTTGTGCTCCATCCTGTTAATAATAGGATTGGCCTCGCGGCTGGTGCTCATCCCACTGATATTTACGATGTGTGTAGCTCTGTTTATTATACACGCCAATGATCCTTTTGACGTGAAAGAACATCCGATTTTGTTCCTGGTATCCTATATCACCCTGTTTTTGACGGGACCGGGACGTTTTTCATTGGATAAAAAATTGTATTAAAATGCAAAAAGTCCACGCTTGGGAAGAAGTGTGGACTTTTTATAATAAAATTTCTATACTATTGAGACCATTGGGTTGGTTCCCGATCCCAGCGGTGTTGTTTCATTTTTTCAGACAATTCCCGACTCAATCCAACTCCGTCACTTACCGCGACATTGGATTTTACGTGTGGCAACTTTCTCATGCCGGGAATGGTCGTATGCACATCCGGATTGTTCAATATAAAGCGCAAAGCTAGCTCAGGCATGGTCATTCCTACCGGTATATCTTTACGCAAGGCTTCGGCGTGATCTACACTGGAATTCAGGTTTTCAGGTACAAAATAGGTACCGCGCCAATCTCCTTCCGGAAATGTGGTTTCTTTGGTTAAGAGACCGGTTAACGTTCCTTCATCAAAGGGTACTCTGGCAATTACTGCTACATCCATTTCTTTACAAAGCGGAAATAGCCGATCTTCCGGTGCCTGATCAAATATGTTATAAATTACCTGTACACAGTCGATTAAGCCTGTTTTTATGGTTTCTAAGGAATTGTTGGGTTCCCAGCGATTGACACTTATTCCCCAGCTTGCTACTTTACCAGCTTGTGATAATTGCTGCACGGCCTCTTTCCACTCATCTTGTTGTGCCCAGCTATCTTCCCATACATGAAATTGTAAAAGGTCGATTTGTTCGGTACCTAAATTTTTTAAACTCTTTTCGGCATATTCAACGATATAGTCCGCCGGGAAAACATCATCCAATTTAAATCCAGACTGCGATGGCCATTGCCGATTTTTAGGTGGAATTTTGGTGGCAGCATATAGCTTTTTATCCGAGCCCTTCTCCATAGCCCCACGCGGTATCAAAAAAATTGACCCCTGATGCCACAGCCAGGTCGAGAGAATCATCTGTTTCCTTGCGATCAGATCCTGTCCAGCCGGCTAATCCCCACATCCCGTATCCGATTTCACTCACTTGCCATCCAGTGCGTCCAAAGCGACGATATTGCATATTATTAAGGTTTAGTATTTATCGTTAAATAAAATTAAAGCATCTTCTTCTGGTAATCGATTACTTTTGTTGCAATTTATTAGTTTTAGATTGGCAGTCTGAATTTTGTTCATATATAAGTTTAAATAATTGGAGTCGAGGACGAAAGATATTGTGCTAATGACTGTGAAACGCTTTGCCGGATTGGTTTTGATTTTTTGTGTTTCGGGGTGGGTCAGCAAGGTGAACACGCCAGATCATGCACTGGAATATTGTAATACTTTTCGTCAAATTCAGATTGATATCAGAGATTACGCCATCACACCAGATTCGGCCAGGAAGGCATTTAAGGCCGTTATCGGCGACTTGCGTAAAGCTTATAACCGCGATTCTTGCAAAGCCATTGACTCGTCTTATTTTGTATTTCCGGTACAGGGATACTATCCGAAAGAATCCATCGGTGGCCGGGGCAGAGGGTATAGGCCTAATGGCCTGGATCTTTTCGACATGAATGCGAAAGGGAGCCATCCGGCTCATGACATTTTTATACGGGATAAGAATCAGGATAATCTGGATGACAGAACCTGGGAGCCTGTAAATGTTCTTGCATTTTCTTCGGGCTTGGTATTGGCTACCGAAACCAGTTGGAAATACGATAGTGAATTGCGGGGGGGGAACTGGATCTGGTTATATGATCCTTGCCTCGATGTACTATATTTTTATGCACACAACAACATTGTTACCGTAAAAACCGGACAATGGGTACAAGCAGGTGAAAAAATTGGTGAAATGGGACGTTCTGGCTTCAATGCCTATAAACCCAGATCTCCTACACATTTACACCTCATGACATTAAAATTAACCGAAGAGGGCCTGCCTGAGCCTTACAATACGTACGCATGGTTGTTGAATGCGACGGTCAAAGAGTAACTGGGGCGGTGTGTCTATTCCTAGTATCTTATTAAGATTTATATATTTCCTATTCCTGAACACAGTAAGTAATGAACAACCGAAGATCCTTTTTTAAAAGAAGTGCTGCACTGGGGTTGGGGGCATTTGGTGCCAACAGTCTTTTTAATCAACTACATGCGGAAGATTTTGCGCAGGCCGAACAGTTGTGGAATCCTTTAAGCGATAAGAATGAAGATTATTGGAAAGTAATTCAAGACGCCTATACAGCGAGTAAAAGCGACGTGATTATACTCAATAACGGCGGAGTTTCTCCATCACCAATAGTTGTGCAGGAAGCTTTGGAGAAATACAATAAGCAGGCAGCACAGGGGCCGTCGTATTACATGTGGCGGATTATGGATAAAGGAAGAGAGCCTTTACGGCAGCGTTTGGCGAAATTGGCCGGATGTGATGCAGAAGAAATCGCGATCAATCGAAATGCTACTGAGGCACTGAACACCATCATTTTCGGACTTCCGCTTGAAAAGGGAGATGAGGTTATTGGTACGGTACAGGATTATCCCAACATGATTCAGGCATGGAAACAACGCCAAATGCGCGATGGGTTGGTATATAAGCAGTTGTCTTTTGAGTTCCCCATCGAGAATGACGAGCAAATTGTGAAGGCTTATGAAGAAGCCATCACACCCAAAACCAAAATCTTGCATGTGACCCACATCATTAACTGGGTCGGACAAATTATGCCGGTGCGTAAAATTTGCCAAATGGCGCACAAAAGAGGAATTGAGGTAGTAGTTGATGGTGCACATACTTTCGGTCTGCTGGATTACGCAATTCCTGATTTGGAGTGCGACTATTTCGGTACCAGCTTGCATAAGTTTTTAAGTGCGCCGGTGGGGAGTGGGATGATGTGGATCAAAAAAGATAAAATTGAAAAAATATGGCCCTTGCTGTGTAACAGTGTGCCACAAAGTAAGGATATCCGTAAATTCGAAACCCTAGGTACCCGTAGCTTTTGTATTGAGCAGGCCATAGGGGAAGCTATTAATTTTCAGGAAGGTATTGGATCGAAAAGAAAACAGGAAAGGCTGCACTTTTTAAAGAAATATTGGGCTGAACAAGCCATGAAAATTCCTGGTGTGAAAATTCATACCTCTATGAAACCACAATATTCATGTGCCATAGCAGGAGTGAGTATCGATGGATTGAAACCGGAAGAAATTGACTCAAAATTGATCAAAGATTATAAAATTCATACGGTCGGGATTAATTGGGAAAATATTCATGCTGTGCGTGTTACACCGCATGTATATACCAAGTTGAGCGATTTGGATAGACTGGTGGAAGCCTTAGAGAAAATAGCCAAGCGAGCCTAAGAAACATCGTGAATGACGAAAGGGAGCGTGATATTCAACCGGGAACGGTTGGGTTTGCGCTCCTTTTTTAGTATCTTACCTGTGCCTTCTATCAACTAATTTTAATTTTTGGTCCCTATATATGACCTTCTGAACAAATATCATCTGGCACGATCATGGATAGAAGTAATTTTGGAGATCGAACAGATATAAAACCAATTTGAAATGACACAATTACGAAAAGGATCCTTTATCAAAAAGGCCAAGGATATTAGCATCAGCAGTGCTCTGGCTATTACCTTGTTCTCATCAGGTATGATGTTGCCGGGGTGTTCGCAAAAGCAAGACAATGAGGCCGATTATAGCTACGAAGAAACGACTTATTCCAAAGGTATACGCTCCCATATTAAAGAAGTAAAGCCGGGAGAATTTAAAATTACCGACGAAGAAAGTGTGGACATGGATAAGTCGGTTGCCATTGTGACGTATCTGGATGGTCACACCGACTCTCTAAGTACTTCGGCTGCGAAGGCTTTGATTGATAGTGAAATGCAAGGAAATCAATCACAAGTGAGCCATAACAGTGGTTTATCCAGTATGTTGTTATACGGAGGAATGGGGTATATGCTTGCCCGTACGATGAACAATGGTTACATCAATAACATGCGTCAGCAAGGTGCAGCCAATGCAAGTAGCGTATACGCGAACCCTTCTACTTATGCCAAGTCTCAAAGCGCTGTTCAGGATGTAAATAGTTCTCGATCTACGAGGGTTGTTAATTCTCGTCCTGCCGGTGGCCGGAGTGGTTTTTTCGGGCGTTCTTCAGGAAGTGCGGGAGGTTAATTTTTCGGTTCACATTTATTTAAACAGTCGGTTTAGTACATCAAGTTTGGGTGTATTCAAATCGTTGTATGTATATCATGATAAATCTTAAGTCATTACCGGAGCATCCGGATAAAGCATTGAAAAATATAGGCTGGGACTGGATGTTGGGCACGGACACCGCTCCTTATGTTACCGAAGACGTTGTGGTTGTGAAGGAGGAGGAGGCCAATCAGTATTATGAGGCGGCAGGTACTTTGTACGACATGTTGGTAGAAGCAGGTCAATATGCCATTGATCAGGACATGTTCCAAGAAATGGGTATTCCTGAAAATCTTGTAGAGGTGGTGAAGGCATCTTGGGAAGATGACCGTCAGGTGCACCTGTACGGAAGATTCGATCTGGCGGGTGGTGTCGATGGAGATCCTATTAAATTTATAGAATTCAATGCCGATACGGCAACTTGTATACCGGAAAGCGCAGTGGTGCAATGGGCTCATTTAAGAATTAACGGACTGGATGATTCGCAGCAGTTTAATACCTTGCATGAAACCCTGGTCGCCCAATTTGTGTACCTTAAAAGGGCGAATAATGATCTGACTCCCTCTGTTTTATTTTCGACCATGCGGGGGAATCCGGAGGACGATACCAACGTGGCAATTTTACAGGAGGCGGCACGTGAAGCCGGATTCGATGTAGAATTTGCTTATGTGGATGAGGTAGAGTTCTCTAATGGGGACGGTATTTTTAAGCAGGATCCTGAAAATGGTTCGTTTATCCGTTTCGCCTATTGGTTTAAATTGGTTCCATGGGAGTATATCGGTTATGATGAACCGGAACTTGCCGCACTGCTTACCTCGATCGTTAAAAATAGGAAGGCAGTAATTCTGAATCCGGCTTATACGCTGCTGTTTCAGTCAAAATATATTTTGAAAGTGCTATGGGATTTGTATCCCTATCATCCGCTACTATTGCAAACAGAGCGATATGCCATCCCGCATAAAAAATCTGTTAGTAAGGTATTATTTGGAAGAGAAGGCGCTAATGTTTCTATTCTGGAAAAAGGAGGAGAGGTATCTGAAAAGGTGGATGGAGACTATGCAAATCAGTCAAAAATTTATCAGGAATATGTAGAATTTCCACAAGATAAAGCAGGACGGTCGTATCAGGCGGGTGTATTCTATGCAGGCGAGCCTTGTGCCCTCGGATTTCGGCGTGGAGGAAAAATCCTGAATAATACGGCGCAGTTCGTGGGGCATTTGATCGAATAGATCTGTGCTTCTTTCAAAGAGGATGTATTTAAAGAAAAATCGTTTCCTGTCAATGGTTACTCATAGAAGAATGGGCAGACCAGCATCGGAAACGATTTTTTATGTTATTATGAATTGGCTTTAGCCCGGTCATTCAGTACTTTTTTTTTCACTTCACCGGGTGAAAACTCGCCATGAATCCACCGTACAAAATTCTTGGATTGAACTTTATATACCTGAGCGGAAAGTGGTTTTAAATCCGAGTTTTCAATTTCATTGAGATATTCTTCAAGTAAGCGGTCTATTTCTATAAGGTGTATAGGGTCAGTCTTCATATCATAACGAGCTTGTGATTGTGAGAAGGTTCTGTCCTTGTTAAAAGACAGGATTTGGCTTTGAATTTAGATAAATTGGGGAGGATCAACGTACTTTTTGGGGCTATTGGCTTTTTGTTGTCGGTATACGGGAGGAAATTGGGGGTAAAGCAATAAAAGGAGAATAAGGGAGGTGTAGAAGTTACTCTAAGTAAAGTGTAGAGGTCTTATAGGTCAGTATTTCAGAGGGTTATAGTTTAGAAGAAGAGGCGGGAAATATATAAGAGGACTTTCGATTTGTGCCTATTTATAAAAAAAGCTGACTTGTCTCAATGGAACAAGTCAGCTAAATAAAGGCATTACCAAAATGGTGTATATCTTACAGTTTGTCAGCCGCAGGTATTAGAACGGCTTTCAAGTTTGGATCTTGCATGTTTTTATCCAACGGGAACATCGGGTGATTTATTCTTTTATAGCCAAGCCTTTCCAAATCCTGATCTACACCACCGGGTGTTAAGGCTAGCAGCCAATCGGCGCGCATATTGTATAGTTCGGGTTCTAAGTACCCAATTTTTACAACCACAATATCCGATTTTCGTGGATTGAGACCTAATCTTGTAAAATCGGCTTCCTTGTGATAAGGTTTACGTTTTTTTGTAACAATCACACGGACACTTCCTACTTTTACAACTACTTCCGTCTCGGCATTTCTATCCCCATGTTCAATAGATTCAACTGTTCCGGCAAGTCGGATTGGTGGGGCAAAGCGATCGTCTACTGCTGCACCTGCAAGCGCATCCACTTTACCACCTACACCCGCCGCAATAGCCGCCTTTACAAATTCGGGTCCGGGAATTGAAGCATAAATCAAAGAAGGGCCGTTTTCTCCTTTAAACTCGGGTCGTTTTAGTATTTCTGTTAACGTCCAAGTCACATCACCCGCCCCGCCTGCGGTTGGATTATCGCCCGAATCGCTGATGAAGAATGGGTGTTTTTGACTTTTAATGGCTTGATCCAAAGCGGTTTTTAGATCGGCAGTGGGAGCTACAAATTCAAATTTTGACCGAACTTTCCAAAAACTATCGGCCAATTCTTCTGCGGCAGATGTAACAGCTTTTTTATCATCTCCGGTTACCATCACAACCGCATGGTTACGAGGTTCGTCGGCCCAGGCATAGCCAATCCATATGGCAGCATCAATGACTCCTTTTCGAGCAGCTGCTGGGGCAACTTTTGCATACAACGATTTTCCAGGTTCTATGCGGGTACTGGTTTTTTCCCCAGGTAATAAAATAGGAACCGGAATCCAAGCTTTATAAGCAGGTTTTCCTTTGCCGGTTTCGAGCCTAGAAAGTAAATTGTCTACGGCTCTTTTTTTAGACTGCATGGCATCTTCATGAGGTGCCATCCTGTAACATGTGATCAGGTCAGTATGAGAGGCAAGTCGCTTAGATACATTGCCGTGAAGATCCATAGAGGTAGAGATGAGTGTTTTAGTACCCACCACCTCACGAACCCTTTTAATGAGGTCTCCCTCGGGATCGTCGAGTCCTACCACGCTCATAGCGCCATGTATATCGAAAAACAAACAGTCATAAGGTAAGTTCTTTTGCAGTAAATCCAGGGTTTGTTTCACCAACGATTCATATGCTTCACGGGTAACGGTTCCGCCGGGCAGGGATTTTCCGACCAAGGCAGGAAACCAGTTGGCTCGTTTTCTGTTAACAGAGTCTGTGGCGAAGAATGGGTAGGAAGTAAAAATTTGTTCTCCTCGTTTTGCATGAAAGGCTTCTTCATGGGTTCGTGCTGGGGAGAACGTACTCGATTCGATGCCCAATCCGGCAATGGCAACACGCGGTAGGGGTTTGACGGCTTGTTGAGAACTTTTGGGTGTTTCTTGTACCGAATCGATTTCCATTCCAGTAGCATAGCTGGGGAGCGCAGTCTGGATGGAAAGAAGAATCGAACAGGTTAACCAAGAGAATGATGTTTTCATAGGTTCAATGGGTCTTCGCAAATTTTGAAATAGAACTTGAAGATACGCAACTTTGGCTCAAATGGAAGTTAAAGGCTTTTTTATAGGGGGAAGGAAGATGCAGGAGGTACCATTTGATAATGCAAGCTTACTTCTTGTCTCGCGGGCCTGTCGAAGCATTTGAATTTAGTTTTTATCGCATTCGTTTTCGACCCTTCGACAAGCTCAGGGTGACAGGTTGGTTTTATCAATCGTGATAGGAATTTG
>CALGRQ010000171.1 GCA_937880795.1 uncultured Dyadobacter sp.
ATAATCTCCTTCATCAAGGATGCGGAAACGGGTCAGCGGGGCTATATGCTCACCCATGACCCGGCGTTTCTGGAACCTTTTAAAGGTGCTTATGAAGGAGCTACAAGTGCTTATACCAAGCTTTTACAGTTAACGGTTAATAATCCTGCGCAACAAAAAGTATTAATCCCGCTTAAAGAACGTTATGAAGCCCGTTTTGCTCAAATGGATCGGGTGATTGCCTTGAGTAAGGAGCCCTTGTCTGGTACTTCGTATACGGCACAACGATTATCGGAGATGCGACTGGGTAAAAAAATTATGGACGATATCCGCTTAATTGTGGATCAGGTCAAAGAGGAAGAACAAAAAATGTTGGAGGAAAGTATCAATCAACAAAAGCTATATATAGCCTATACGCCCCTGTTGCTTCTTTTGTCCGCCATAATTTCCATGCTTATAACGGCCTTTGCCTATTTTAGAATTAGAAGAGATGTGAGTCGACGCATGGCCATTCAGGAATTAGAGGAGCAAAAGTATAAAGAAACCCGTCAGCGCATAAGTAACATGGAAGGGATAACACGGGGCATCGCTTCAGGTAACTATGATGTTCGGATTGTTGATCAGATTGATGATGAAATTGGAAGAATCGCTCTTGCATTGAATCACATGACCGATTCACTTCAAACCACTTTTAATAACCTGACAGAAAAAGACTGGCTTCAGACAGGTAGCATGCATGTCTCGGACGCTTTGCGCGGAAAACGAATTTTGGCTGATTTATCTAGTAATTTGATCAGATCGCTGACCAGGTATTTAGAAGTCCCCATGGGTACGATTTATATACTGGATCGTGACTCACGTTACAAACTGCAGGCATCGTATGCCACCCTTGATAGCCCCCAGTTCATTGAATTAGGGCACGGAATTACTGGCCAGGCGTTGCTGCAAAGCGAACTGGTGGTCGTGAAGGATATTCCGGAAAACTATACCCCTATTTCGTCCACGCTGGGAGCGGTTCTGCCTTCGGCCATCATCATTATTCCGCTCATACATAATAGCGAGTGTATAGGTGTTATAGAGCTGGGGATGCTTAAAGTTCCTACTGATTTGCAACTGCAATTTTTAAAAGCCAATCAGGAGCCCATTTCCATTGGAATCAATGCGGCACTGAATTACATGAAGTTGCAAAACTTTTTGGAAGAGACACAGGCTCAGGCAGAGGAATTGCAATCCCAACACAATGAATTGGAAAATCTGAATGCGGAGTTGGAGGCCCAGTCTCAAAAACTTCAGGTTTCAGAGGAGGAACTTCGGGTGCAACAGGAAGAGTTACAGCAAACCAATGAGGAACTAGAAGAACGAAGTGTATTGCTGGAAGAAAAGAATTTTGAAATCCTGAAAAAGGCGGAGGAGCTGGAAAAGACCACTCGGTATAAATCAGAGTTTCTTGCCAATATGTCTCACGAGTTGCGCACACCGCTCAATTCTATTCTGCTCCTTAGCCGATTGCTTTCAGATAATGAAGAAAAAAACCTCAATGAAGATCAAATCGAATATGCTCAGGTAATTCGGCAATCGGGAAATGGACTTTTGGGACTCATCGACGAGATTCTTGATCTTTCCAAGATTGAGGCGGGAAAAATGGATCTGGAATATATCACCACGCTATTGAAAGACGTTGCCGCTGATCTACGTGGTTTATTTGGCCCTGTTGCACGGGACAAAGGACTCGATTTTACGGTTCATATTCAGCCTGATGTACCTCCCGTTATAGAAACAGACAAATTGCGTTTGGAGCAGATTCTCAAGAATTTGGTTTCCAACGCCCTGAAATTTACATCAAAAGGTACTGTACAGGTTGAATTTTCGAAACGAACCGCTGATGATAAGATCTGTTTTGTTGTGAAGGATTCTGGAATAGGCATTGCGGAAGATAAGCAACACCTCATTTTTGAGGCATTTCAGCAGGCGGATGGTTCCACCAAAAGAAAATATGGAGGAACAGGATTGGGCTTGTCCATCAGTAAGGAACTGGCCAAGTTATTGGGAGGTGATATTTCCTTGAAAAGCCAACCTGGTGAAGGTACGGAGTTTACTTTATCAATACCGGTGAGGCAAACAGCCAATCGTCCATCGGCTGAAAGTGAAATGCATCATGTAGCAGAGATGCCCGCAAATGATTCGAAGCAAAGCAAAACTTCTTTCACAACCACTTTGATACCCGACAATATTTCAGATGACCGTGACAATATACTGCATGCGGACAAGGTCATTCTGATCATAGAGGATGATACTTTCTTTGCCCGTACTTTACTCGATTATGCCCGAAAAAAAGGATATAAGGGTATAGTAGCTGTACGGGGAGATGAAGGTTTGGAGTTGGCAGAGCGATTCAAACCGATGGGGATATTGTTGGATATTGAGCTACCTGTACTGAATGGCTGGGAGGTGATGGACGCGCTCAAGGGGAATGCAATAACCCGCCCTATACCTGTCCATATGATGTCATCGCACCGGATGAAAAACGAAAGCCTATTAAAAGGTGCTGTTGACTTTATAGATAAACCGATGGTCATTGAGCGTATGAACGAGGTTTTCGAGAAAATCGAATACGTCATCAGTAGAAAGGCAAAAAAGGTGTTGATAGTGGAGGACAATAGTAAGCATGCCAAAGCCCTTGCCTACTTTCTGGAATCGTTTAATATACATTCGGTGCTGCGCGAAAATATTACAGATGGCGTTGGCGCATTACAAAGTAATGAAGTGGATTGCGTCATACTCGATATGGGTATTCCTGATCTTAGGGCCTACGAAACGTTAGAGGAGGCAAGAAAAAACCCTGGCCTGGAGCAAGTGCCAATCATCATTTTCACCGGGAAAAGCTTATCCTTAACGGAGGAGTTACGAATCCGACAGTACGCCGACTCGATAATTGTTAAAACCGCACACTCGTATCAACGCATGCTGGATGAAGTTTCGTTGTTTTTGCATGTGGTTGAGGAGAATTTAAATCCTTTAAAATTAAGTAGTTCAAGGCCATTGATGGGTTTGGGTGAGGTTCTTAAGAACAAGACGGTTTTGATTGCGGATGACGACGTTAGAAATATTTTTTCGCTAACCCGATCTCTGGAAAACTATAAAA
>CALGRQ010000172.1 GCA_937880795.1 uncultured Dyadobacter sp.
CCTGCCACTGGACAAGTGAAGGTTAATAATTTCCAAAGGGATACTTTCAAACACTACAAGTTAACAGAAAGCTTGTCGTCGTTTGGCATGAAACGTACAGACGAAGGGCAGTTTAAGTACCACGAGTTTATGAAAAATATTGGTGATTTGACGCATACCGCTGATTCTCTCAATCGGGTATATGATCAAACCAAAAAAGACCTCATACCCAACAGTCAGCAATACTATACTTATAATTATAAAAAGAATACAGACAGTACTTTAAGGGCGGGCAAGTGGATTGATTCTTTGCTAACATTGCCGGTAACAGATAGTCTTAAAAAGGAGATTTTTACAAATGCAAAGAATGCTTCAAATAGCATGTTAAGCTATGCAAATTCCCAAGCCGACTATCTGCAGACGCAACTAAAGAGTGCCAACAAATATGATCTGGAAAAGCATCATAAGTATACGCAGGCACTATCTTGTCTTATTATGTTTTTGATTGGAGCACCATTAGGCGCCATCATAAAAAAAGGAGGGTTTGGTGTTCCCGTGTTGATATCAATATTGTTTTTTATATTGCTTTATGTGCTTACTAATCAGGGTGATAAGTGGGTTAAGGAAGGTTTTTTGATTGTACCAGTAGGTGCTTGGCTTGCCAATGCGTTCCTATTGCTTACGGGTCTTTATTTTGTAGATCGAGCCCGAAGTGACTCTCGTCTGTTTGAAAAAGATGTTTACGTAATGTATATCAAGAAAGTGAAAGACTGGTGGGCAAGTAGATTTGGCAAAAAGGAGCTTATAAAATCGTAGTTAAATTATATTTTTATTACAAAGATAATTTCTGTAATTTTGCAACCTTATTTGCAGCATGGTGCTGTGAAGTATACATTAAAATTTAATCTGTCGTTACAATCATGTATTTAACCGCGGACAAGAAGAGAGAGATCTTCGAAACTAAGGGATTTAAAAAAGAAGGTGCAGACACAGGTTCTGCTGAATCTCAAATTGCGTTGTTTACGTACCGTATCAATTATTTGAACGAGCACTTAAAAACGCACAAAAAAGACAACGATACCAGATTAGGCTTGCTTAAAATGGTTGGAAAGCGTAGAAGATTGTTAGACTATCTTTACAAAAACGACATTAACCGCTACCGTGCGATTATTGCCGAGTTGAACATACGTAAGTAATTGTCGATCAGGGAACTTCTACTAAGATAGTTCCCTGATTTTTTGAAGGAATTTTATCAAAAGTAACTTTCGAGACGTAGTTCAGCGTTTCAGCAGCTTTCAAACAACATATATCTATGCTTTTTAATATAGTTAAGAAGACTATACCACTGCCAGACGGCCGTGAAATCACAATTGAGACTGGAAAATTAGCGAAACAAGCCGATGGATCGGTGGTAGTAAGATTGGGTAATACCATGATTTTAGCTACGGTTGTTGCTAATAAGGATATAAAAGAGGGATTGGATTTTTTACCACTTTCTGTAGACTACCAAGAGAAGTTTGCTTCTGCCGGTAGAATTCCAGGAAGCTTTATGCGTCGTGAAGGTAAACTTTCTGACCATGAAGTATTGGTAAGTCGTTTGGTGGACCGCGTTTTGCGTCCGTTATTTCCGGATGACTATCATGCAGAAACTCAGGTAAATTTGGTGTTGATTTCTGCTGATCCAACTGCATTACCTGACGCCCTTGCTGCATTGGCTGCATCGGCCGCGCTTATGGCATCCGATATTCCTTTTGGAGGCCCTGTGTCAGAGGTACGTGTTGCGAAAATCGACGGACAGTATGTAGTAAACCCTGGTTCAGCTGAACTGGAAAATGCTACATTGGATCTGATGGTAGGTGCAACCTACAATGACATCGCCATGGTAGAAGGTGAAATGGATGAGGTTTCTGAAGAAGAGAGATCGGAAGAGCGTCGAGTAGGGAAGAAGAGGTGATTGAGGCATTGAAAATTGCGCACGATGTTATCAAACAGCAGTGTCTTGCACTCAAAGAGTTTGAAGCGGAGGTTGGTAAAACCGTTAAGCGTGAATATATCGGCGACGAGCAGGATGAAGAATTAGAAGCGCGTGTAAGAGCTTTTTGCTACGATAAAGTATATGCTGTAACTCAACTGGGTTCTCAGAATAAAAATGTTCGTAAAGATGGCTTTAAAGCGGTTTGGGCTGAGTTTACAGAGTCGATTGGCGAAGAAGAAGAGGTAAACCAGGCTCTTGCGAAACGCTATTTCAATGATATCGTTTGGGAAGCATCTCGTCGTTTGGTATTGGACGAAAGAAAACGTTTGGATGGTCGTCGTCTTGACGAAGTTCGTCCGATTGCCTCTGAAGTTGACTTCTTGCCTAATGCGCATGGATCGGCATTGTTTACGCGTGGAGAAACCCAATCGTTGACAACTGTAACGTTGGGAACGAAAAATGATGAGCAAATTATTGATACCCCGTTGAAATACGGATACAGCAAGTTTTTGCTTCATTACAACTTCCCAGGGTTTTCTACAGGTGAAGTAAAACCAAACCGTGGACCAGGTCGTAGAGAAGTAGGGCATGGTAACTTGGCATTGCGTGCATTGAAAAAAGTACTTCCTGCGGCTGAGGATAATCCATATACTATTCGTATCGTATCTGATATCCTTGAATCAAACGGTTCATCATCTATGGCGACAGTTTGCGCCGGATCTCTTGCACTGATGGATTCTGGTTTGAAAATTAAAGCACCGGTATCAGGTATTGCAATGGGTTTGATCTCTGACGAGGCAACAGGTAAATATGCGGTATTGTCTGATATCTTGGGTGATGAAGATCACTTGGGAGATATGGACTTTAAAGTAACCGGTACTGAAAATGGAATCACGGCATGCCAGATGGACATGAAGGTAAACGGTCTTTCGTTTGAAGTGTTAACCGAAGCCTTGCTTCAAGCAAAAGCGGGTAGATTACACATCTTGGGCGAAATGAATAAAACGATAAAAGAAAGTCGTGAAGAATTGAAACCTCATACGCCTCGCGCCGTCGTAATCAAAATCGATCGTGAGATGATTGGTGCTGTGATTGGACCTGGTGGTAAGGTTGTTCAGGATATTCAGAAGGAATCAGGTGCTACTGTTTCAATAGAAGAAAAAGATGGAGCCGGATTTGTAAGTATATTCTCAGCAGATAAGACTTCCATGGATAAAGCAGTTACGCGTATCAAAGGAATTATTATGGTTCCTGAGGTAGGTGAAGTTTACGCTGGGAAAGTGAAGTCGATTATGCCTTTCGGTGCATTCGTTGAATTCCTTCCGGGTAAAGATGGCTTGCTACATATCTCAGAGATCAAATGGGAACGTTTGGAAACAATGGATGGCGTTCTTGAAGTAGGTGAAGAAGTTCAAGTAAAATTGGTAGAAGTAGATAAGAAGACAGGTAAGTACCGCTTGTCACGTAAAGTATTACTTCCGAAACCAGAGAACAAAAACGCTTAAAACGGTGTTTTCCTATATGAGGGCATGATGCTATGCCTTAATTTATACATATTAATATAAGAATGTAAATGAGACAGCTAAAGATCAGTAAACAAATCACCAACCGTGAAAGTCAGTCATTAGATAAATATTTGCAGGAAATCGGTAAGGTTGATTTGTTGACGCCGGATGAGGAGGTGACGTTAGCTCAAAAAATACGGGACGGTGATCAGCTAGCTCTGGAAAGACTGACCAAGGCGAATCTTCGTTTTGTGGTATCTGTTGCAAAACAGTATCAGAACCAAGGTCTTTCGTTAGGAGACTTAATAAATGAAGGGAACTTGGGTTTGATAAAGGCGGCTCAACGTTTCGATGAAACGAGGGGTTTTAAATTTATCTCTTACGCTGTATGGTGGATTCGTCAATCAATATTGCAAGCACTTGCTGAGCAGTCGCGTATTGTACGTTTGCCATTGAACAGAGTGGGCTCTTTGAATAAGATATCGAAGACTTTCTCAGAACTGGAACAAAAATTCGAGCGTGAGCCATCTCCGGAAGAACTTGCCGAGGTGCTTGAAATTTCGTCTTCGGAAGTGGTTGATACCATGAAAATTTCAGGAAGACACGTTTCAATGGATGCTCCATTTGTTCAGGGAGAAGAAAATAGTCTTTTGGATGTACTTGAAAATGATCTTGAAGACAAACCAGATAGCGGTTTGGTAAATGAGTCATTAAGAAAAGAAGTACAACGTGCGCTCTGTACGCTTACCCAAAGAGAAGCAGATGTAATTGCACTTTATTTTGGATTGAATGGAGAGCATGCTATGACGCTTGAAGAGATTGGAGAAAAATTCAATCTGACTCGTGAACGTGTTCGCCAAATTAAAGAAAAGGCGATCAGAAGATTACGTCATGTTTCAAGAAGCAAAGCTTTGAAAACATACTTGGGATAGTCCCCGATTTTGATAAATGATTTAAAATAGCCTCTTTTGAGGCTATTTTCGTATAACAGTACCATGGCAGTATTACAACCTTTAGTTGATCTCGCAGCAATTTGTTATTTACATGGCGTGCGGCATGTAGTTCTTTCTCCCGGATCTAGAAGTGCAGCGCTAACACTCGCTTTTTCGCGCCACAAGGGCTTCGAAATGCATGCGGTAATGGATGAGCGGTCAGCAGGGTTTATTGCACTTGGTATCGCCCAGCAAACGGGTATTCCTGTGGTTTTGTTGTGTACTTCTGGGAGTGCTGCTTATAATTTTGCCCCCGCAGTGGCGGAGGCTTTTTTTCAACAAATTCCCTTGTTGGTTTTAACTGCAGACAGGCCTGGGGAATGGACGCATCAGTTTGATGGTCAAACGATATTTCAGTCTGAGCTTTATGGAAAACATGTTAAGAAGTTTTTCCAATTGCCTGCGGATTATGTACATACAGATTCTGTGTGGGCGATACAACGCATCGCAAATGAGGCGATTAACTTATCTAGCCATATACCCCTCGGTCCCGTTCATATCAACGTACCAATACGTGAGCCATTTTATCCGGCAGTTAATGAAGAACTTAT
>CALGRQ010000173.1 GCA_937880795.1 uncultured Dyadobacter sp.
ACAAGGAAATCCAGTTGAAGAATCAGAAATAAAACATATTCTAATTAACTCTAAGAATAATTATTTTTCATCAAGATCTATAATTCCTTGTGTTGAGAAGTACTTTAAACTTCGTCTAAAAGAAGATGCCCATGAAGCATATGTATATCATTATAGATTTGATAATTATTTGAGTTTTCCATATCCCAAAATGTTATCGCCATACATTTCTATTGAGGACGGAAACGATAAGACAGAATTACAACTTGCTATAAATGAAAAAATGTATGTTTGGGTTTTCCAAAACCGATATGATACAAAGACAACATTAGAAGATATTAAAGAATATTATCAGAAATTTATTGACGAATATAAACTTAAAGACTTAAAATAAAAATATACTGCCGATAACATCGTATTGGCGAAATGGCGGTTTAAGGGAGAAATTGAAAGTTTCTCCTTCTTTAGTCGCAACAGTCTTGTATATTCTTTTTTTATATATTTAGTAAACAATAAAAGGCTGTTGTTTAGGTTAGTGGGACATTGAAAGTTTTGGGTTTCTAATCCGCCACAATCGCCAATACGTGATTCATTTGTGCAAACTCTCCAACCTCCCTACACCCTCAGATTCCCATTTGAAGTGTAACTTCGTGCTCTACACCAATCCAGCCCCCCAATGAAAACCAAGCTACTCTCCCTACTACTATTCACCTGCCTATCCCTGGCTTCCCTACCACTCTGGGCGCAGGATATACCAGTGCGCATTTTTCTAATGCGTCATGCGGAAAAGGCGGTGGATGGCACTAGGGACCCGGCGCTCTCGGAGCAGGGAATGAAAATGGCAGCCCGCCTGGATGCGCTGCTGAGCGAGACGCAGGTGAAGGCTGTGTTTTCTACACCCTACAAAAGAACAAAAATGACGGCAAACGCTGTGGCCGCGCGGAATGGGGTAGCTATACGAGATTATGATCCTTCCGATGTAAAATGGCTACTGTCCCAGATTGATCAGGCACGACTTGAAAATGTGTTGGTGATCGGGCATGGGAATACGGTTCCGGATTTTATCAATACCCTGTTCCCTCATGCAAACATGGCCGTGATGGAAGAAACGGATTACGGACGGCTTTTTGTGATTCACTACTATAAAAATGAACCGCAGCGAAATAATTATTTTATCCTAAATATCAATCAATAGCGTTTTTATATCTAATCAATAGGCCAAGTTTAGGATTTGGGATCATCAATAAAAACCTCATTTTATATCTCTGCCCGTTGCCACAAGCGGGTTATCGTGCCAGCTTGGCCATGAATAGGATCCGTGACGGGAATGGGTAAACGCTTGATACGCATCAGCATCTCGTCATGGTCTGCTTCATCGCCTATGCGTAAATCCCAGGATCTTCCCTCCGGATAACCACCCACAATTTCATAATCACCCATACCTGCGAGGGCGCAATGGCCCACACCGGCGGGTAGGATCACCACATCACCGGCATGCAGTGTCAGCTGCGTCCCTTTTTGTCCGCCCACCCGCAGCGTTACACTACCCTTGCCCACCCCGAGCACTTCATGCGTAGTACTATGGAAATGCTCATAAGGTAGAATAATGTCACGCCAGTTATTGGTCCATCCGTTTTTACTAAAAGTAGTTTCAAACCAATCGGATTTATCCTCCACACCACACACCTGCAATATTTCTGAATCTCAAAAGGAGTGGGCATCATGCTTGACATGTTATTATTAAGTCTTCCATTACAACCTGTAACGCTTTAAAATAATACCGTTGCGTGTAAAGACCAAATGACTTTACACCAATTCACAAGTTACCTTATTATTTCTCCCCTTCAACCACCAAAGGAGCAAGAATGCGCAAAAGGCCCTATTAGAATTTTGATTCCGATATATACCCATCACCTGCCGGTTTCTACATTTTTGGTGTTTTATTAGTAAGTTTAAAGTCGGCCACATGCGTGCTCTTAAACTAAAAATTGCAATTGAATGACCAACGGTATAACACCACCCGACGCAACCCATCAAAGAACTTCCCTGGCCCGACGGGCCAGTTTGCTTATATTCCTCGTATGCGGCATCGGATTATCCAGCTGGGCGCCGATGGTTCCCTTTGTAAAAACCAAGTTAAACCTGGATGAAGCCACATTGGGTATCATACTCCTGTCACTGGGAGCCGGGGCTATTTTGTCTATGCCCCTGTCCAGTGTCTGGATCAATAAATATGGCAGTCGCAGGGTCACGCTATTGGCGGCGGTAATCATTGCGGTCATGCTACCGCTCTTACTGCTGGCTACCTCGGGTATACAACTGGCGGCCGCGCTATTTATTTTTGGAGCAGCGATCGGTTCCATCGATGTGGCCATGAATGCCCATGCCGTGCTGGTTCAGGAACGGTATGGCAGGCATATCATGTCGTCCTTTCATGGTCTGTTCAGCGTGGGCGGTCTGGTGGGTTCCATCGGATTGGGCTTTCTCATCAAACTGGGCCTCACGCCTCTGGTTGCTGCACTTTCCATTTCAGGATTACTCGTACTCATTACGGCGAGTCAATACAAGAACCTGTTTCCGCATGCCGAAGAAAATACGGTGGACTCGTTCACCTTTGCCGTACCGAAAGGTCCGGTTCTGGTTTTGGGACTGATGTGTTTTGTATTCTTTTTAGCAGAAGGCGCCCTACTCGACTGGAGTGCCGTGTTCCTGCAATTCAACCGGGGCTTTGAGCCTTCCATGGCCGGGTTGGGCTATGCCGCATTTTCAGTAGCGATGGCATTTATGCGTTTAACGGGCGATAAACTAGTACACAAAATCGGTTCGTATAAAGTGGTATTGTACGGTGCTATTGTTGCCTCTGCGGGCTATTTTATTGCCGTTTCCTTTGCCTGGCCGGGTGCGGCACTCATTGGTTTTGTATTGGTAGGACTCGGCGCTGCCAATGCGGTACCCGTTTTCTTTACAGCCGCCGGCAATATGCCCGGTGTAGCTACCTCGCTGGCCATCGCAAGTGTTACCACTTTGGGCTATACGGGTCAGTTGGCAGGTCCGGCGCTGATCGGCTTTATAGCCGACCTAACCACTTTACCCATTGCATTGGGATTTGTAGGGGTATTGCTTTTGCTCGTTGCCATCACGTATCGGGAACGAAAATAAGCCTTATATAAGCAAAGGGGCTGTTTCATAAAGAAAGTGAACCAAATAATATTTCGCTAAACGCCGCATCGCAATAGCGCAGAATGCACTTTCGGTGTCAGGATCAGGATTTTTAATTCACTTTTTTTGCAAGCAGATTGCTTCCATGAAGCTTGAAATATAAGTTTTTTATTTTAGCCAAGCGTCTTTCCCCAGAGGGGAAATCTGTTGGTAGCTCTGTTCATGAAAACAGGAAATCCAAACTCCGGAGGAGTGACCTGTTCATATAAAACATTATTCTATCGTAAGAGCACAGAAAGCACCTACGGAGCTACGAATTGGTATTTTACATCCCTTTTCTACAAACAGGTGGCTACTACGTAGCTAGAAGTAAGCGTCTTACATTTTAGCCATGCGCCCTTTCTCAGAGGGGGAAATCTGTTTGTAGCTCAGTTTAAAAAACATAACTAATAAACTCCGGAGAAGGGCTAAAACCTCCCCCCTCCCAAGAACGGAGAGGGGGATTTAGGGAGAAGTCGGCTGCTGACGTTATGTAATTACAAGAGCAGAATAAAATTTGGGAGATTTCTATTCTGAGACATCCGCTTTATTAAAAACCTGTTGCCGATACCGGTTTTCCTTAATGATTCACCAGCTTCAAGGAAGCTTCGCTATACCTTTCGCCGGTATGCGGATATTGTTTAATAACCGCCTCAATGGCAGCAAGATCTTCCGGTGTCAAGTTCAGGTCAATAGCACCGGCATTTTCTTCCAGATACTTTCTTTTCTTGGTTCCCGGAATGGGTATAATGTCATCGCCCTGGGCGAGCACCCACGCCAGCGCCAATTGGGCGGGTGTGCAGTTTTTACCATGGGCAATTTCAGCAAATGAAGCAACCAATTGATGGTTATTGTCCGCAACATCGCTTTGGTATCGAGGCAAGGTTTTCCGAAAATCACCCTCGGTCAGCTGATCCACCTGAAGGGTATTGGTAACCAACCCTCTTGCCAGCGGCGAATACGGCACGAGCGTTATACCCAAGGCACGTGTTGTCGATAATATTTCAGCCTCCACGTCCCGGGTCAACAATGAATATTCACTTTGTAACGCTGCAATGGGGTGAACGGCGGCTGCCCTGCGAATGGATGCGGCAGATGCTTCACTCAGCCCCAGATACCGTACTTTGCCTTCCTTTACCAGATCGGCCAAGGCGCCAACCGTTTCCTCAACAGGAATGTTCGGATCGATGCGATGGGCATAATACAGATCGATGGTATCAATTTTCAAACGTTTCAGACTAGCCTCCACGGCTACCCTGATCCATGCAGGGGAGGCATCAAAATAAGTCCCGGTAGCACTGCTTGGACCAGCCACGCCGTCCTTAAAACGGAAGCCGAACTTGGTGGCTATAAATATCTTATCCCGGTTCGGCACCAAAACCCTGGAAATTAACTCCTCATTGGCTCCGTTGGCATACATGTCGGCGGTATCCCAAAAGTTAATCCCTAAATCCAGCGCTCTTTCCAATGTGGCGATACTTTCTTTGTCGTCGGTAGGACCATAGGCAAAGCTCATGCCCATACACCCCAAGCCTAATGCTGATAATTTTTCACCCGTATTTCCTAATGTCCTGTATTTCATATACTGCTCATTTAAAATAAATTGTGATGAATAAAAGAATATTTATGGGGTTGAAAAGACGTCGGGCACCCATGCAAAAGCACGATCCTGATTTTTAACATACCCTAATCCGGGCCACGGTAAATGGTAAGCAAAAGTTCTCATGCGATGGTCAGCAAGTTGTTTCAAAACCTTTACCCTACTCGCTGTGGCCAGATCTATATCTGTATCCCCCGAAAATCCCCACTCGGGATGGGCAAACAACAGTGCATCGGAATGAATGAGATCCGCGATGTATATCAACTTTTCGGTACCCGAATATACAGTTACCAGTGTAAGGCCCGGCGTATGCCCCGGTGCCAACTGGAATGTAAAACAGTCGTATAAGGGCTTGTCTATATCGATAAACCGGATCTTATTTTTGACCAGATTCAGCGTTTTTTGAATCCCGGGAATAATCTGTTTCAGGAAATCGGGCTGATGCCGCAGTTCACTTTTACTGAAATCAGCCAGCGTGGCTTTCAGCCAGAAATCATATTCAATTTTTGATATATGGATGGTTGCATGGGGAAAAACAAGCTGATTGTCCTTGCTTACCAACCCGCCTATATGGTCCGGATGCGCGTGTGAAACCATGATATCGGTAATGGCATCTACGGAAATATGTGCACGTTCCAGGCTCTGCAACAACCAACCCTCGCTCTCGCTCGCAAAAATACCCATGCCCGCATCAAGCAGTATAAGCCGGTCTTCCGAACGGACTAACAGCACATTCATGGCGAGGTCGATAGAATCGGTCGGTCTGAAAGCGGCTTTCAAGTTGGTTTCAACCGCTTCTTTGGTGGCTTTTGGCGCTACAAATGGCTGTACCGGACTGGCCACAATATGGCCATCCGTTAAGATCGTCAGTTCCAGTTTCCCCAGTGAAAAACGCTTAAAACCAGCTCCGTCTTTTGGTAAAGAGACTGGTTTAGTAGCTTTTGAGAATATTTCGGAGAGCGGCAATATACTTGCTGTGGCGGCAATGGCTACATTTTTTATCAATGATCGTCTGTTCATGATCATGCCTTTTGTTGGATAGAATGTGTGTTATTCCGATTCCGACGAGGATGTATTTTCTTCCAATGATAAACCGTCGAATCTACCTCACAAATGTAGAGCCAACCCTGGAAGCAATGATTACAAAAATCAAACGAATACCTATAAAATTCACCCCATTGAATTTCGGGACTCTAAAGGCGAGTGACCTGTGTTTTTCTTGAAGAAGTTGGTAAAATACGGCGCATATTCAAAACCTAGGCTATATGCAATCTCGGAAACATTCCAGTTGCTGTGCTGCAACAGCGCCCTGGCTTCCTGAATGACACGGGCGGCGATGTGATCTGTGGTCGTCCTGCCGGTTACTTCCTTCACTGCCCGATTGAGGTGATTAACATGTACGGATAAATGCATGGCATAATCCTTGGCTGTTTTTATTTTGAGATGGTTTTCCGGTCCATCAATGGGGAACTGTCTTTCCAGCAACTCAAGAAATAATGAAGTGATGCGTGCAGAAGCATTGTGATGGCGTTCGTAGTTGCTCGTCGGATTCATTTTCATGGCCTCGTGGACCAACAAATGCAGCAAATTACGCAGCACATCGTACTTATGCGCGTAATCAGACTGTATTTCCTGTATCATTTTCCTGAAAATTACAGATATTTCCTCCTGTTGAAGCGCGTCAACAAAGACGATGGGATTTCCCCCCACCCTAAATAATGGCGATTCCTGAAGGCTTCCGATCCGATCGGACTGATGCAAAAATGTTTTACTAAAAAGACAAAACCAACCCGATTGTTCTTCGGATGTAGCCTCCCAACTGTATGGAATCGTGGGGTTAGAAAAAAGTACCGCCGGACGGTCAATACGAATCCATTTATCCGCAAAGTACAGCTTCCCTTGTCCGATAATCAGCGAAACCTTATAAAAATCACGGCGACTATATGGCGTTACAGTTTGGCAATGATCTCTTGAAAAGACATTAAAATGACCCGATCCGGCATTGTCCAGCCCATGCCCCATCGGATTTGCATAAGCAACCCGCCGATAAAAATCATCTATAT
>CALGRQ010000174.1 GCA_937880795.1 uncultured Dyadobacter sp.
AACGAGCCGGATTGCGGTACCACACGCAGGCGGACGTCCGGTTGATACACATTCACCTCGTCCAGATGGATTTCTTTGGACGAATTTTCAATGATATTATTCACATTGAGATTGACATCAATGCGGCCCACGTCAATCATCCGCAATTGGTTGGTGTCTTTCACCGAAACGCCTTCTAGTGACACCACATCAAACCACTTTATATTGACGCGCTCGATGGTGATGGGATAGCCAAGCGCTGAAGAAACCCGATTGGTTGCGGTTTGCACCGCAAAAGTTTGTACGGAAGGGAGCTGAAGTGCAATCGTAGCAATCCCCAGCGCCAAAAGCGCAAAGATCAGTATTACTACAAAAGTGTTGATGACAACCTTCAGAAATCGTAACATATATCGCTACCGGATTGCACCGGGGTATCTCTTCTATTAACTGAAATTCAGTTTGTTAGGTCTATTTGCAAGGTTGTTATGCCCGAACTACAACGGGTTTCGCTGGAATTAATAGCCATCAATTGACTATTTTTGCAAATATTTCAAAAAAACGTATGAACATTCTTGCCATCGAATCGTCTTGCGACGAAACCTCAGCAGCCGTGATAACTAACGGAAAAATTTGCTCCAATGTTGTTGCCACGCAGCTCATTCACACACAATATGGAGGCGTTGTTCCTGAGCTGGCATCTCGTGCCCATCAGCAACATATTCTTCCTGTGGTGGATAAGGCTTTAACAGATGCAAAAGTAACAAAAAAAGACCTGGATGCCATTGCTTTTACCAAGGGACCGGGTTTGTTGGGGGCGTTGCTGGTAGGAACCTCGTTTGCAAAAGCGATGGCTATGGGCTTAAATATTCCTCTCATTGATGTAAATCATATGCAGGCTCATGTGTTGGCACATTTTATAGAAAACCCCAGACCAGCATTTCCTTTTCTGTGTCTAACCGTAAGTGGGGGGCACACGCAGATTGTAAAGGTTTCTGGTCCGTTAGAAATGGAAATTATTGGAGAAACTAAGGACGATGCAGTAGGGGAGGCTTTTGATAAAACCGCAAAATTATTGGACCTGCCGTATCCGGGTGGACCGCTCATCGACAAATATGCACGTGAGGGAAATCCAATGGCCTATACATTTCCTTTACCAGAAATGCCGGGACTCGATTTTTCATTCAGCGGTATAAAAACTTCTTTCATGTATTTTCTGCAAAAACAGGTACGTGAAAATCCGAATTTTATAGCCGAAAACTTGAAAGACATTTGTGCCAGTATCCAGTTTACACTGGTGAATATTCTTTTGAAGAAACTGAAAAAGGCTTCAAAGGAAACGGGCATTAAAGAAATTGCCATTGCTGGTGGTGTTTCAGCGAATTCGGGATTGCGAACGGCTTTGGCTGAACTCGGTGAAAAACTGGGATGGAAGGTTTATATACCCGAATTTGAATATTGTACCGATAATGCGGCCATGATTGCAATGGCAGCTCATTATAAATATTTGAACGAGGATTTTTGTGATCAGACGGTTAGTCCTGAGGCGAGGATGGCGTTTTAGGGGGGGCGGCTTGGAGTGTAAGATCGAAAGGTGATTTTACAATTGAAAACCAAAGTTTTTATCCGTGATGAAAAATCCCGAAGGGATTCAATGTGAATAGCTCGGGGTAGAACCCCATGTACATTTTGAGAAATAGTAGCATCAACCCCGAAGTGGGTTGAATATAAACTATCACGCCATAGAACCCTCAAAATATTCAATCATTCTAGGTTGTAAAATTGGGGAGTGTATTTCGTAACCACAGGCTACATCCATTAAAACCTTTTAGGCCTCAAGATTACATAATTTGTTGTTAATATTCTGATTATGAATATGATAGTGTGTTTGTATCGGATTTGGGTCGTATTGGCGGTCCGTTCCGCTCAATCTTACAGCGCTTTAAGTATCAGCGCTCATATGTCGGAACTGGGACGCTTATATTGTTTTTTATGAAATACAGTAGAACCTTTCAAATTTCATTTTAAGAATACACAACCACACCTTTTTCAAGTTTCAAAAATTGCGTTACGCAAGAAGGGATTTCGTGGGGATAGTGCGAAACATATATAAGTGTCCGCTCGGGCGATGCACACACCGCATTCACTACGGATTTAAAATACTCAATGGATTCGATATCCAAGCCTTGGCAAGGCTCGTCCAGAATTAATAAAGGAGGATTTTTAACCAATGCCCGTGCTAAAAGAACCATTCGTTGTTGTCCTTTCGAAAGCTGCGAGAAATCCTTTTCCAGTAAATCGTGCACATGAAGTAGGGTAGCGACTTCGTGCACCCGTTCGATTTGGACTTCGCTTAGTTTCTTGAAAAAGATTCCTGTGGCATCAAAAAAACCAGAAGCTATGGTTTTGAAAACGCTTGTGTTTCTTGGAAAATATAGGTGCAATTCAGGAGAAACATGACCAATCTTTTGTTTGATATCCCATATAGATGCACCCAAACCACCTCTTTTCTGATCAAAAAGGTCAAAATCGTTTGCAAAGCGCTGTGGATTATCGGCAGTGATAATACTGAGTAGGGTAGATTTGCCAGAGCCATTTGCACCGGATAACGCCCATTTTTCGCCTTTTTTGATTTTCCAACTCACATCATTTAAGATTTGCTCGGAGCCATATTTGACGTGGATATGTCGAAGATCAAGGGCACACTCGAAGTCAGTAAAAGATGGCTCACCAAAATGAAGTAGTTCGGTAGGGTTTGGCTGTGTTGATGAATTATGGGGATGACTAGCCCCCAAAAACTCATTTATCGATAATTTCCCCACAATGCTACCACTTTCCAGTTCGGCTACATGAGTAATGCAGGGGGGTATTTCGTTAGCAGTAGTGGCCATGATGATCATCACGCCTGTGTTGACCAATTCGTTTAGCGCATTACGCAATACTTCCCGGGAGTGTACGTCCAGTCCACTAAACGCATTGTCGAGTAATAGCAGTTTTGGGTTTTTTAACAATGATTTGGCTAAAAGCATCCGACGCGTTTCTCCGTTGGAGAGTGTCACAAAAGGGTGATCCAAAAGATGGGTTAGCGACAACATTTTGGCGACACGATCCAGGTTTTCTTCCGTTACTGTGGAAGGTGCCAGATCTACCGATTTTTCGTCGATGGTACCCACCGGTTTTAATTGGTCAGTTAAAATAGCGCGCAAGGAAGGAGCACGTTCGGCTTCGTATGCATGAAAACGCTGCTGGTAGTATTCGGCTCCCGAATTTACGATTCGATTAAAAGAGTAATCGTTGGAAACCAATTCTATACTTTCACGTAACGGCTTATCCCACATGTAGTGGACGCCGCCTTTCCATATAGGCCATTTTCCTGCGATGATATCCAGTAGGATTGTTTTGCCTGAACCATTTGGACCTGTAATGGCCCAATTTTCACCAGGCAGAATATTTAAAGAGATATTTTTTAAGACAACAGTGTCATATTTTCTAACGGAAATGTCTTGCAGCGAAATGGCGTAATTCATGAATAAGGTATATATGGAGCAGGATTGCCTGAATGATCATTCGAATTGACAAATATTGAAAGTTTGAGCGGAGTTGAAAAGAAAAAAGCATCTCATTTAAAAGATGCTTTTGAATTGCTTATTGATTTAGAATTGACAGGCCGATGCGTGTTCAGTCTTCAAGGGTAGTCTCCATCCAGATTTATGGGGTAGTTTTCTCAATCGCTCCATGCAAATCAAATTCTTTCAAGAGCTGTTTGGTGAACATGGGAAGATCGTCTACGGTACGGCTGGTAACAAGGCCATTGTCTACCACAACAGGTTTATTGAGCCACAGCGCACCTGCATTTTCCAGATCCAGCCGAATTGCATGGTTTGAAGTAAGTTTTCGACCAATGATCACATTGGCATTAATCAATAGCTGTGACCCATGACATATAGCTCCCACCACCTTACCCAGGTCGAAAAAGGATTTGACAAAGCGAACTGCGTGGACGTTATCGCGTAGGGTATCCATGCTCATAATTCCACCTGGGATCATCAATGCGTCATAGTATTCAGCCCTGGCCATGGTTAAGGGTACATCCACACGATGCTCATTACCCCAGTCTACTTGGTTCCATCCTTTCACCACGTCCTTGTTGGGCGATATAATATGGACACACGCACCATTTTGTTTTAGTACTTTTCTGGGACAAGCCATTTCAATTTGCTCAAAGCCATCGGCAACCAGAACGGCAACTTTGAAGGAATTTGCTGTTTTTTCCATAGCATTGAGATTTTGAGATACATAAGTTGATTGGAAATGTAGGGTGCACAATTATTATTCCAATTATGTAACTGATCCTTTACAACATATAGCAAATCCGAGGTGTGGATGGGATTCCCCAGAACGCTCAAACTGTATTCTGGGGAACGGATAGGATACAAAAAAAGCGGAACGTCTTTTCAGGTCGTTCCGCTCAATGGTAGTTTTTAAATATTACAATTCAACTCCACCAACATTTTCGAAAACCAGATCACCCTGGCTGTTTAGTTCCATCATGATGACAGAGTCCTTGGCAACTTTTCCGCTCAAAATGCCCTTGGACAGTTCATTTAAAATGCGGCGTTGCAATACTCTTTTCAGTGGACGTGCACCAAATGCAGGATCAAATCCATCCTCACCCAATTTGGTTAAGGCTTCGTCGGTTGCATCCAGGGTAATGCCTTGTTCCAAAAGCATCTGTTGTATACCCTTGAACTGTATATCCACAATTTTACGGATGTTTTTCAGCGACAAAGGTTCAAAAAGAACGATTTCATCAATCCGGTTCAAAAACTCGGGACGAACGGATGCTTTCAACAGATCCAAAACGCCCTGCTTGGCTTCTTCCACAATCAGTGCATGATTCCAACCTTCATCTTCTGCAAATTTTTCCTGAATAATGTGGCTGCCAATGTTCGAGGTCATGATGATGATCGTATTTTTGAAATTAGCTACACGACCTTTGTTGTCGGTTAACCGTCCTTCATCTAAAACCTGCAACAATATATTCCATACATCCGGATGTGCCTTTTCGATCTCATCCAGCAGGATTACGCTATATGGTTTTCTTCTTACGGCTTCTGTAAGTTGTCCACCTTCTTCGTATCCTACATATCCCGGAGGGGCGCCCACCAATCTGCTTACCGCATGGCGTTCCTGATATTCGCTCATATCGATACGTACCATCGCATTCTCATCATTGAACAAATATTCTGCCAATGTTTTAGCGAGCTCGGTTTTACCCACACCGGTAGGGCCCAGGAACAAGAAACTACCTATGGGGCGCTTCGCATCCTGTAATCCCGCACGACTTCTCCGAACAGCATCGGAAACAACCTCAATTGCCTCATTTTGGCCGGCTACGCGCTGATGTAAATGATCTTCCAGTTGCAATAGTTTTTCCCGATCGCTTTGAAGCATTTTGCTGACCGGTATACCTGTCCATTTGGCTACTACTTCCGCTATATCTTCCGGTGTAATTTCCTCCTGCATCAGGCTTTCGGTATTTTCAGCATTTTGCAGCTCAGTCAATTTCGTATTCATTTCCGGAATTCTTCCGTAACGAATCTCCGCTACTTTCCCGAAATCGCCGGACCGTTCTGCCTGTTCAGCTTCAAGGCGCAACTGTTCCAATTGCTCTTTTAATGAACGAACTTCATTAACCTTTCCTTTTTCATTTTCCCATTGTGCTTTCAAGGTATTACGGCTTTCACTTAAATCGGCAATTTCCTTATTAAGTGTAGCTTCTTTATCCTTGTTATTTTCACGTCTAATCGCCTCACGTTCAATTTCAAGCTGCATAATTTTTCGGTTCAGCTCATCGAGTTCCTCGGGAACGCTGTCCATTTCCAATCGCAACTTAGATGCTGCTTCGTCCATCAGGTCAATGGCCTTATCTGGCAAGAAACGGTCACTGATATATCGGTTCGAGAGTTCAACGGCTGCAATCACCGCATCATCCTGAATCCGAACACCGTGGTGCAATTCATATTTTTCTTTGATACCACGAAGAATACTGATGGCATCCGGTATACTGGGTTCATCCACCATTACCGCCTGGAAACGGCGTTCCAAGGCCTTGTCTTTCTCCATGTATTTTTGATACTCTTTAAGCGTAGTGGCACCAATTGCATGCAATTCACCACGAGCCAGGGCAGGTTTTAGTAAGTTGGCTGCATCCATGGCACTATCGCCGCCTCCACCAGCGCCAATCAGCGTATGAATCTCATCTATAAAAAGAACAAGTTCGCCTTCCGAATCAGTCACTTCCTTAATTACGGATTTCAAACGTTCTTCAAACTCACCCTTATATTTTGCACCGGCAATCAGAAGCCCCATATCAAGAGATACGATGGTTTTTGATTTTAGGTTTTCAGGAACATCTCCTTGTACGATACGTTGGGCCAAGCCTTCCACGATGGCCGTTTTACCAACACCGGGTTCTCCTAATAGAATCGGATTGTTTTTGGTTCGGCGGCTGAGTATTTGTAAAACACGTCGTATTTCTTCATCCCGACCAATAACCGGATCAATTTTTCCAGCTTTGGCTAATTCATTTAAATTTTTGCTGTATCGTTCCAATGAACGGTACTTGGCTTCTGCGTTTTGATCTTTCACAGGATTATTTTTACCTCTAAGTTCTTTTATAGCACTGATTAATTCTTTTTCTTTAAAACCCACTTCTTTCATCAAAGAAGCTGTCGAATCCTTACCAGCCAGTATACCTAATAATAGTAGCTCTATACTGATGAATTCGTCACCGAATTCTTTCAGGTAGTTCTGCGCCTTGGCACCGACAGCAGCCATGTCGTTGCTTAGGTAGGGTTGGCCCCCACTTACCCGGGGGTAGCCTTCCACTAGTTTTTCAAGCCGGGTATTTAGTACCTCGCCACTAATGTTGAGCTGATTTAATAAAAATTGTGATGTATTTGGGTCTTCTTCAAGTATCGATTTCAAAACATGGCCCGTTTCAATAGCTTGTTGCTGATTGCCCTGGACCATTTGCGCAGCATGCTGTATAATCTCTTGCGCCTTGATGGTGTATTGGTTAAAGTTCATTTCGTTGATCTGTTTTTGTGTGTTGTATGGATGTTTAGCAAAAAGTGTGCACCGCTTCAAAAAGACTGCTATTTTGTCTGATTTTTTTCGAATATTAAAAATTGGGCGACATAATGTCCTAAAATTGTATTATTTGAGGTGTGCTGATAGTTAATGTGTCTTACTCTCAATTTTTTTATGAATATCCAAAGTTTCGGATAGCGCAGCAGATCCATACCAAAGTAGTAATTCAGGGTCCAGAAGATTAGCCCTTATAGCTGGGTCAGAATCAACCAGTTGTTTACCCTCCTCAATCGTGGATGCGTTGAGAATAAAAATTCCCCGGTATTTATCGTTTTTGAAAAATGGCCCAGCCACAACCAGTTTCCCTGCTTCGGCTAGCCGATTGATGTTGGCCATATGTCCCGTAAAAAGGCTATCAGATTTTGCCTTACTGAGACCCGTTTCACTTCCTGTTTTAAGTAAAACCAACACGTACTTTTTCATACCGTAGGCGTCTGCATTGAGTTTTTTCGCAAGGGTAGAGTCGTATTCTATTTTTGCCGACTGTGCTTTTGTTAAAATAGGGAGTGCGGCTAATAGACCAATGACCAGTACAAGATGTGCTATCGATTTCATTGGGTGGTTTGTTTTTAAGATATAGCTTTAATGAAAGCAATTTTATAAAAAATATTGTGATATTAAGACCGGTATTGTTTATTTTGAATGATTAATAGATGACTTCATGAATTCCTTTATCCAACGTTCCAACGCTCCTGATGACCATATGATGTGGCAGCGGTTTATAGCTGGTGAAGTGGCTGCATTCAATGATCTCATGTCTTCACAATTTCGTTCCCTTTTTCATTATGGAAGTAAGTTTTCAAGAGATCGGGAGTTCGTAAAGGATTCTATACAGGATCTTTTTTTGTTATTGTGGGAGCGGCGCGAACGTTTGCGTGATGATGTTATACTGAAACCATATTTGATGGCATCACTCCGACGACTTATGCATCGTAAATCGGACCTAAAGGCGCGGATTGAGATGGAAGAATTTAAGGGGCAGGAGGCCCCGTTTGAACTCCAATTTTCGGTTGAGCAGCACTATATTGAGGAAGAGTCTACATTATTACTCGCGGAAAATTTAAAAAAGTTGCTGAATGATTTACCACCTCGGCAAAAGGAAGTTGTATACCTGAAATATTATCAGGAGCTGGACCGGAGCCAGATCGCCGAAATCATGGAGGTATCACCGCAAACGGTTTCCAATTTGCTTCAAATTGCTCTAAAGCATCTCAAAACGCATTGGCGTGCAGAGTTTCTCACCTTTTTTCTACTTCATTTCCTGGTATAATAAATGGGGAATACGTGTTGTGAATTCACTTATTACATTTTTTTCAAAAAAACTTTATAATTAGTTGGTATCCCGATTCTGTTTTTGTCTATCGTAGTATAGATAGAAAATTTAAGATGGATCGGTACAAAAAGTATGGGGTTGAAGACTTTGTTTGGGATATAGCATTCCGGCAATGGGTTTTGGCGCCAACCCGAGAAGATGAAACGCTTTGGACTGCCTGGCTGATTGAAAATCCGGAGCGTAAACATAAAGTGGATCAGGCTAGGCAGATTGTTTCCGCCCTTCGGATTGAAGAGCAACCATTGGAAGACCAGGAAATTCGTGATGTAATAGCGGATTCACTGAGTAAAATAAATAACACCGAAAGGTATGAGGTTACAACTCTTCCATTGGTTAAAAGGTTTTATTCTTCCATTTGGTTTAAGATGGCGGCGTCCATAGTAATTCTCATTGGGGTCGGGTTATATGTAAAAAGCTATTATTCAAGTTTGATAAATCCATCTTACCAAGCCGCAGGCGTACCTGAAACTGAGATAGTCATTGAAAAAGTGAATAGTGACGACCAAGATATGTTGGTTCAGTTACCTGACCAGAGTACCGTAACCTTATCACCAGGAAGTAAAATACGTTATGTCAAGGAGTTTACCCATACAAAACGAGATGTGACCTTGATAGGAGAGGCATTCTTTGATGTAGCAAAGGATCCGCACCGCTCATTTTTCGTATATGCCAACGAATTGATCACCAAAGTACTTGGGACTAGCTTTAGAGTGAAAGCATATCCTTCGACCAGTGAAGTTACCGTAGAGGTTAAAACTGGAAGGGTATCTGTTTTTGCCAAGTCCGATCCTGAATTGCACTCTAAATTAACCAAAAGAGAACTGGAAGGCCTGGTCCTTACGCCCAATCAAAAAGTTACGTTCATGCGAGAGGCGGTTAAGATGGTAAAAACGTTGGTAGAAAGCCCGGAAATGGTACTGCCGAAATCGCAATTACCCCATTTTGTATTTGAAGATATACCAGCCAGTGAAGCCTTTGCAAAGATCGGTAAAGCATATGGAATCGATATCATTTATGATGAGGCAGTATTGCGTGACTGTCCACTTACTGCGGAATTGGACAGCCAGCCACTGAACGAGAAATTAAGTATTTTATGCAAAGCGGTAGAGGCTGATTACGAAATTGTGGACGGACAGATCATTATTCATAGCCGTGGCTGTAAATGATTATTAGATGTGAGGGGGGGCGATCAGTAGGTATAAATTACCAAGGTGAGTTTATGGCCGGTAATTTGATATATAGATAGACTTGACCAACTACTAACATTTTTTAATTCACCTAAACCTTAGACATATACGAAACAGGAAATTTAGCTTTCAAATCTAAAAAAAGAGTCGGTAATGTTCCCGCATTACCGACTCGGAATTTATCCCTGTAATGATTGGCATCATTACCTCCCAAAAGGGAGGCGGGGATTGTTTTGCCAACTCTTTTCATTTTAACAAAACAATCAAATCTATGAAAAAACCTTTAAAGTACCGCCAGGTACTACTGTGGACTATGCGAATAACAGCAACACAACTCCTATGTGCCCTTTTGTTCCTGGGAACGAGTTATGCGCGGGAAGGTCGGGCCCAGTCTCTGTTGAGTCAGAAGATATCTATATCTGCCAGTGGGAGTGAGGTGAAAAAAGTTTTGAACCAGTTAGAGAAGCAAGTGGATGTCCACTTTGTATTTAGCTCTAAACTTATAAAATCGGCAAGGAAAGTTTCTGTATCCGTTCAAAACCGTCCATTAGACGAAGCTTTGGATGAAATACTGACGCCTTTGGGGCTGGAATATGAAGTATCGGGGAAGATCATTATTATTAAACGAGTGGGGCACCTACCAGAGGTTAAAACTCCCTTAAAGCCAGAAGGTGTTAAAAAATCTGTGTCTGGGAAAGTACTCGATGAAAAAGGGATAGGCCTTCCCGGCGTTAGCGTCATTGTAAAAGGAACCCAGGTAGGCGCTACCACGGACGCAGAAGGTTTTTTTCAATTGAATATACCAGAAGCGACAGGACCGGCCCCGACATTGGTTTTTAGTTTTGTAGGTTTTCTTTCTCAAGAAATTGAGGTGGGTAACGAATCGGTTCTGTCCGTTAACATGCAACCCGAGAATAAAACACTTTCGGAAGTTGTTGTTGTGGGTTATGGTACCCAGAAAAAGGTTAATCTTACGGGATCGGTATCTGTAATTACCGCAGACGAGTTGGTTAAAAGACCAGCCGGACAAACATCTTCTGCGTTACAAGGAATGGTTCCGGGCCTTACGGTAACGCAACGCTCGGGTCAGCCAGGGAAGGATGGGGGTAACCTACGAATTCGTGGGGTTGGAACGACCGGCGATCCCAATCCGCTTGTGATTGTGGACGGAGTAGAATCGAGCATCAATAATATAGATCCGAATGAGATTGAGAGTATATCTGTGTTAAAGGATGCTTCATCCGCGGCTATTTATGGTTCTCGCGCAGCGAATGGAGTCATTCTTATTACCACGAAACGAGGCAATGAGAAAGGCGTAAGCGTTAACTACAACATGTATGCAGGCTGGCAAACGCCTACGGATATACCCGATATTGTAAACGGATTGGATCACATGAAGTTGATAAACGAGGCCTATACCAACACGGGGAGAAGTGCACTCTATACCGACCAGCAGATTCAGGATTATATAAGTAAAGGTCCGTCGGACAGAGACCAATTCCCGGATACCGATTGGCAAAAATTGACATTGAAGAAAAGCGGGTTCATACAAAGTCATTACATCGGTGTAAATGGTGGTAATGAGCGGGTGAAGGTTTTAGGATCCTTTGGTTATTTGGACCAGAAAGGCATTATTCCGAACACTGGTTTCAAGAGGTACAACCTTAGAGTAAATTCAGATGTAAAGATCAACAGCAAGTTGAGCGCTGCAATGGATATCTTCCTACGCAAAACCGATCTGGAAGAACCTTCTTCAGGTACAGGATATATTTTCCACTGGATGAGAAGAATTCCAGCTAATCAGGCAGGGGTGCTATCGAATGGAAAGTATGGAGAGGGCTGGAATGGCGATCACCCCTTGGCACGAGCAAAAGATGGTGGCCTGACAAGAGAGGATAATCTCAGCTCAATTATCAATTTAAATCTTGCCTATAAACCTACCTCCTGGTTGACAGCTAATTTAATTTATGCACCTAAATTCACCTTGCCCCAATCAAAATCATTTAGCAATACCATTCAAACCTACCGATTTGATGGTTCACCAAGCTACGCCATTCCTTCGAGAAACTCTCTGGATGTAAATTACAGCAAGGAGTTTTACAATAACTTTAGAGCACTCGTTACGGTGGATAAAGTGATGGGTAAAAACCATCATTTTACCGTTTTGGGTGGATTTCAGCGGGAAGATCAAACCAATAACTGGGTTTCGGCATACCGCGAAGTTTTTATTTTGCCGAGTTATCAGGAGATCAATTCGGGTAACCGGTTAAACGAAAGAACAGGTGGCTCTGCCTCACACTGGGCTTTGCAGTCATATTTTGGCCGGGTGAACTACAATTATAAAGAAAAGTATCTTTTCGAAGCGAATGCAAGATATGATGGTTCTTCCCGCTTTGCAAAAGGCAATCGGTATGCACTATTCCCATCGTTTTCGGCAGGATGGCGAATCATACAAGAGCCATTTATGGAGTCACTTAGCGATCACATCACCGATTTGAAATTACGTGCGTCGTGGGGTAAGCTGGGTAATCAAAATATTGGTCTTTACCCTTTTGCTGCCTT